>MHEO01000071.1:0-14803 GCA_001803875.1 Nitrospirae bacterium RIFCSPHIGHO2_01_FULL_66_17
CTGCTGCGTTCTCGGTCGTCGGAAATCCTCACGTACGACCCAGTACGCTCCGGTTTCCTCCTTCCTGCGGCCTTGCATCTGGAGCTTTTTGAGCAGCCTGCGGGCTCTACCGAGTTTTTCAGCACCCTGCTAGCGCGACTCGCCAGCGCCGCTCCTCCCCGCGAGGCACCCTCCCCCGGTGTCGCCTTGCCGACTCCTCCCGCGTTGACGCGGGTTCCCCGTATGCTATCTTGACTCTGCCTTGTGACGCCCGAGTGGGTTCGCGCCGACATCCTGAGAATGGATCGCCCATGACGATCGATGCCTGACCCGACTCCGCCAGCCGACACGCCGTCGGATGGGATGGACCTCGAGGACCGCAAGGCCCTCCTGCAGACGTTTCTCGCCGAAGCCGAAGAGCGTCTCATCGAGATGGAAGAGACCATCGTCGAGCTGGAATCACGTCCGGACGACGAGGAACTCGTTCAAAAGCTCTTTCGCGGCGCGCACACCATCAAGGGGAACGCGTCGTGTCTCGGCTTCTCCCGCGTGTCGGAGTTTGCCCACGCGCTCGAGGATCTCCTCCAGCGCCTGCGCAGTCGGACGCTCGCCGTCAATAGCGGTCTGGTCACGCTGCTGCTGCGCGGCGTGGACGCGCTCAAGCACATGGTGCCGGATGCCGTCGCGGGCGTCGAAGAGCCTCAGCCGGCGCATCTCGCCCTGCAACGCCAGCTGGCCGACGTGACCCTGAAAGCCTCTTCTGATGAGAGCCCTGCCGGGGCCGGAGCGGAGACGGACGCCAGAAAGAGACCATTTGGCCGCCGCGAGGGCGACGCGCGCGAGTGGCTCGATCGGACCAAGACGCTGCGGGTCGATATCGGCAGGCTGGACCGCATGCTCAACCTCACCGGGGAAATCGCGATCGCGCAGGGCCGCCTGCGGCAGATGCTGGAGAAGAGCACCGGCCACCCCGGGGAAGCGATTCTCGAAACGCATCGCGAGGCGGATCGGCTGTTCCTGGAACTCCAGGAACTCATCCTGAAGGTGCGCATGGTGCCCGTCGGCCCCCTCTTTCGGCAGTATATTCGAACGGTCCGCGACGTGGCGCAGGCGCACGGGAAGCTGGCTCGTCTGGTCATCGAAGGCGAGGACGTCGAAGTGGATACGACCATCGTCGAATATCTGAAGGATCCCATCACGCACATGATCCGCAACGCGCTCGATCACGGGATCGAGCCTCCGGATCGGCGCAAACAGGCCGGGAAGGACGCGACGGGACGCGTCACGCTGCGCGCCTTCCACGAAGCGGGCAACATCGTCATCCAGGTGGAGGACGACGGGGCGGGGTTGAATCGCCGGAAGATTCTCGAGAAAGCCCGATCGAAGGGCATGCTCGCCGACGGCCAACACCTGTCGAGCGACGACGTGTACCGGCTGATCTTCGAGCCGGGCTTTTCGACGGCCGAGACGGTGACGGATCTGTCCGGACGAGGGGTCGGGATGGACGTGGTGCGCCGTCACGTCGATGGCCTGCGCGGGGCCGTGGCGATCGAGAGTCGAAGCGGGGCGGGTTCGACCGTGACCATCCGCCTTCCGCTGACACTGGCCATTATCGATGGGTTTGTGGTCGGCGTGGGCGAGGAAACCTATGTCATTCCGCTTGATGTCGTGCTGGAATGCGTCGAGCTTCCCATGAGCGAGCGCCGACGGACCGAGGGCCGAGGAATGATCAATCTTCGCGGGGCGGCCTTGCCGTACCTCCGATTGCGGGATCTCTTTTCCGCCGCGGGGGAGCCTTCGCCACGGGAAAAGGTCGTCGTGGTCAAACATCACGGGTGCCAGGCGGGGCTCGTGGTTGACGATCTGTTCGGGGAACGCCAGGCGGTGATCAAGCCGCTGAACAAACTCTTCCACGGTGTGCCCGGTATTTCGGGCGCAACCATATTGGGGGATGGTCGAGTGGCGCTGATTCTGGACGTGCCGAGTGTGTTGCGCCACACGCTGAACCAAGCGACGGCGGAGGCGGCCTGATCGGCCCCGCCTTGGGATCCAGCACTAGGTAAGGGAGGGAACGTGTCATGGAGCTCAATGTGACGGTTGGCAAGAAACTCGTTGGCCTTGGTCTGCTCGGCGCGGGGCTGGTGCTGGGAGTCGCCTATTCCGGTTACTGGGGACTCATGAAGTCGAGCGCCGCCCTGGATGTCACTGTCTCGCACATGTCATCGATCCGGCAACATCTTGAGGCGGATATGATGCATGACGCCCTCAAGGCGGACGTGTTCGTCGCGTTGGCGGCGGAACACAACAACCTCGGCGAGAAGAAGAAGGTCTTGGAAGACCTGTCCGAACACGCGACGATGTTCCGCGATCGTCTCGGCCGCATCGGGGAGGGCGATCCGGAAGTCCAGCACGCCCTCGCCGGTGTCCGCCCGGGGCTGAATCGATACATCGTTGAGGCGGAGAAAATCGCCACACTCGCGTTTCAAAACCGGCCCCTCGCCGTGGCTCAGTTGCCCGAGTTTCTTCGGCTGTTCGAGGCGTTGGAAGTCGATATGTCGAGGCTGTCGGATCTGATCGAGTCGACGGCCAGGCAGTCGCAATCCCAGGGACGCGCTGCGGTCCGCTTCTCCAAGCGGTTGATGGTGGGGATCGCGTTGATCGCGTTTCTCCTGCTGGGTGCCATCTCCCATCAGATCCTGGTGCGCAACTTCAGCCGGAGGATCGCTCAGATCACGCAGGTCGCGAATACCCTGGCCGAAGGGAATTTGGACCAGCGGATCGAGATCCGGTCGAACGACGAGGTCGGCCAGATGGCCGACGCCCTCCGACGCATGGTCGAGAAGTTTTCCCAGGTCATCGGCCAGGTGCGAAGCGGGGCGAGCGCGTTGTCCGCCGCGGCGGCGCAGGTGGCGTCGTCGTCGCAGACATTGTCTCAGGGCACGAGCCAGCAGGCGGCCTCGGTGGAGGAGGTGACCTCCAGTCTGGAGGAGATGAGCGCGTCGGTCACACAGAACGCGGACAACAGCCGTCAGATGGAGCAGATGGCGATCAAGGGCGCGGGGGAAGCCGAGGAGAGCGGAACGGTCGTGGGCGAGACCGTCGATGCGATGAAAGCGATCGCCGAGAAAATTTCGATCATCGAGGAGATCGCCTACCAGACGAATCTTCTGGCGTTGAACGCGGCCATCGAGGCGGCGCGCGCGGGGGAGCACGGCAAGGGATTCGCGGTGGTGGCCACGGAGGTGCGGAAGCTTGCGGAGCGGAGCCAGGAAGCGGCCAAGGAGATCGGCACCCTGGCGGGATCGAGCGTGAAGGTTGCGGAGCGCGCGGGACAACTCCTGGTCGAGTTGGTACCCTCGATCCGCAAGACCGCCAACCTCGTCCAGGAGGTCGCATCCGCGTCCCAGGAGCAATCCTCGGGCGTTTCCCAGATCAACAGGGCGATGAGTCAGGTCGACGAGGTCACGCAGCGGAACGCCTCGGCCGCGGAGGAACTGTCCTCCACGGCGGATGAGATGACCTCGCAGGCCGAAGCCCTGCAACGGTTGGTGTCGTTTTTCCGGGAAACGGGGAGCGAGGAGTCGGGCGCGACCCGGCACCAGGCTCCTCGCGCGGTCTCGGGCCAAGGGGGCGGGCGCCGCGGCGGGAGAGGGGCGGTGCGGGGGTTCGCGGCGGGGGCCGGGACGGCAACGAGGGGAAACCTGGCGATGGCGCCGACGGAATCCGATCCAGATTTTGAGCGGTTTTAACCGGAGCGCATGATGGATGCGGTCAAAGACGTCGTCGAACAGACGCAATACCTCACATTCGCGTTGGCCGGGGAAGAATACGCGATCAGTATTTTGAAGGTGAAGGAGATCATCGAGTACGATGCCGCGCTCACCAAGGTGCCCAATATGCCCCCGTCGGTTCGAGGCGTGATCAACCTGCGCGGCAGCGTGGTGCCGGTGGTGGATCTGGCGCTCAAATTTGGGTTGCCCGAGCGGCCGGTCACGAAGCGGACGTGCGTCGTGATCGTCGAAGCGGGCGTGGGCGGCGATCACACCGTGATGGGGGTGGTCACCGATGCGGTGAGCGAGGTGATGGGCCTCTCGCCCCGCGACATCGAGGCGCCCCCGCCGTTCGGCACCCCTGTGCGCGGCGATTACTTGAAGGGGCTGGGAAAGATCGGGAAAAAGTTTGTCCTGATCCTGGACATCGACCGGGTGCTGTCGGCCGAGGATCTCCCGGAGGCCGCCTCGTCGGGCGACGGAGAGAGGGGCGACGAAGCCCCAACCCCCGAGTCCGGCCGGTCCCAAGGGTCGGGGACCACGCCCTCGTTCTGACCGTGGATCATCTCGATCCCTCTTCCCTGGCGTCATTCATCGAGCCGGCCATCCGGCCGATGACCGAGACGGAGTTCGATCGCTTCAAGACGCTCATCTACGAGGAAGCCGGGATTCACCTGGGCCCCGGAAAGAAGGACCTGCTCGCGGGACGGCTCACCCGGCGCATGCGCGAGTTGGGTATTCGGACGTTCCGCGAGTACTACCACCGCCTGTTGCACGGAGACGGGACCGAGCGGGTCCATTGTCTGAATGCCGTCTCCACGAACGAGACGCACTTTTTTCGTGAGCCCAAGCACTTCGAATTCCTGCGGGACGACCTGATCCCGATCTGGATGGATCGCGCCGACGCGGGGGTGATGCCGAGGCGGCTGCGGATCTGGAGCGCCGCGTGCGCGACGGGGGAGGAACCGTACTCGCTGGCGATGGTTGCGTCGGATCGGCTTCCGGCGTCGTCCGGCTGGGATGTCGAGATTCAGGCGACCGATCTGTCCACGACCGCAGTCGAACGCGCGCGAGCGGCGGTCTGGTCCATCGCAAAGGCCGACGAGATTCCCCCCGAGTACCTCAGGGCGTACATGTTGAGGGGGACGGGCTGCCAGCAGGGGAAGATGAAGGCGGGACCGGAGATCCGGTCGATGGTGCGGGTCGGCCGCGTGAACCTGAATGATGAGGCGTATCCGCTGGCGGGGCCGTTCGACGTGATCTTCTGCCGGAACGTGCTGATCTATTTTGACATCGATTCCAAGGTGCGCGTGCTCCAACGCCTCCTTAACTACCTGGCTCCGGACGGCTACCTCTTCCTCGGACAGGTGGAGAGCGTCCACGGACTTACGGATCGGCTGCGCGCGGCCGGGCCGACGGTCTATGTGCTGGCCGATCAGTCGATCCCCGACCCCAGCGAAGTGGATGCGCCGCAGGTGACGCGGGCCGACGGGTGGCGGGATGCGATGGCATCGGGAGACGACCTGTGATGCCCGGGCCCATTGGCTCGGGTGTTCCCGATCCATTCGGGGACCCGCCGCGCGCCCTGAACGTGCTGGTGGTCGATGATTCCGCCGTGGTGCGGCAGGTGATGACGTCGTTGTTGTCCCAGGAACCAGGTTTCCACGTGACCACGGCGCCTGATCCCATCATCGCGATCGAAAAGATGAAACGGGCGAGGCCGGACGTGATCGTGTTGGATCTCGAAATGCCGAGGATGGATGGCCTGACGTTCCTGCACAAGATCATGACGGAGGATCCGATTCCGGTCGTGATCTGCTCGAGTTTCACCGGGGCGGGGACCGAGGCCGCGCTGCTGGCGATGGAGGGGGGGGCGGTCGAGATTGTCACCAAGCCGAAAGTGGGGCTCCGGGAGTTCCTCCACGAATCGGCCGTGTTGTTGGTGGACGCCGTCAGGGGGGCGGCGCGGGCGCGTCTTCGGCCGCAGGTCGGATGGCAGCGACCCGTGCAGCGGCGGTTGAACGCCGACGCGGTGCTGCCCCCGTCACGGAAGCAGGCGCCCTCGGGGGCGACGGAACGGATCGTCGCCATCGGCGCCTCCACCGGCGGCACGGAGGCCCTTCGCGATGTGCTCGAGGCGCTGCCTCACGATGCGCCGGCGCTCTTGATCGTTCAACACATGCCAGAACGGTTCACGCGGGCGTTCGCGGATCGGCTCAACCGGTCGTGCCGGATCGAAGTCAAAGAGGCGGAACCGGGGGATGACGTGGCGGCCGGACGGGCGCTGATCGCACCCGGCAATCGCCACATGATCCTGAATCGGCGCGGTGCGCGGTACACGGTCGAAATCTCGGACGGGCCGCTGGTGTCGCGGCATCGCCCCAGCGTCGATGTGCTCTTCCGGTCCGTCGCCCAAAAGGCGGGGCCCAATGCCGTGGGGGTGATCTTGACGGGCATGGGCGACGACGGGGCGGAAGGATTGCTGGAAATGAAGCGGGCCGGGGCGGCGACGATCGCCCAGGACGAGGCGACGTGCGTCGTCTTCGGGATGCCCAAGGAAGCGATCGCGCGGGGCGCCGTGGACGAGGTGCTCCCGCTTGGGCAGATTCCCGCTGCGATGGCCAAGAGGGCCGGCGCGTCCCTCCTCCTCAGGGGGCGGACTGGGTAGGCCGCGCTGTGGGAGTCCGACCGACGAGGGTCGGCTAGCCGCCTGACCTCCTGTTCTCCCTTCTTTGTGTTCGCGCGACAATTTTGTCGATGTGCGCCCGACACTTTTGTCGAGTCCGATGTCTCGCGTCGCCTCGTTGTGCCCCATAACCCCTTCTCGCGCCCGCTCACATCACGTTTCGGTCTGGCCTTACTCTTGCTTTTTGTTGCGGCGCCGACGAATCCGTCGGCGTGCGACCGGATCGGGCGCCGGAGGCTCCTCCCATCAGAGGGAGCCGCCGCCATTCACCTTTTCCAAAAAGGAGACTGACCCACATGACGCGGCCTCATCGCAACGGCATTCTCGGTTGGCTGGGATGGTTCCTCTGCTCTCTCACCGTAGTCACGGCGGCTCCCGCGACATCCCACGCGGGCGGCACGATCAAGATCGACGACTCGCACAGCGTGAGCGTCGGGATGGGCGTCCGGTCGAGCTTCAACATGGTCGAGAACGGCGCGCCAAACGGCACCGACTGGTCGAATGATTTCGTCCTCAACAGCGTGCGCCTCTACCTCGGCGGCCAACTCCACAATCTGGTCACGTTCGAGTTCAACACCGACTACGACCCGCTGCCGGCGGGGACCGAGGATATCCGCGTCCTTGATGCCGTCGTGAAGCTGGGCTTGAGCGATACGGTGAACGTCTGGGCCGGGCGTTTTCTCCCGCCGAGCGACCGCTCGAACCTGAGCGGCCCCTACTACCTCAACGCCTGGGACTTTCCGTTCGTCCAGCAATACCCGGCGGTGTTCGCGGGGCGCGACGACGGTGTGGCGCTCTGGGGCCAGACCGGTGGCGGCCGGTTCAAGTACCAGGCTGGCGCGTTCGAGGGCCAGGGGGACACGGCGACCGGACCCAATCAGAACGACGCGCTGCTCTTCGCGGGGCGGCTGACCCTCAATCTGTGGGATCCGGAGCCCGGCTACTACAACAGCAGCACCTACTACGGGGCGAAGAACGTCCTCGCGCTCGGCCTCGTGGCGATGACGCAGGATGGGGCGTCGGGCACGGCGGCGGCGTCGGGCGACTTCACGGGCTGGAACGTCGATGTCCTGATGGAGAAGAACCTCGGCGCGTCGGGGGTGCCCACCCTGGAGGGGGCGTACTACAACTACGACCGCGACGGTCTGGGGGCGGCGGGCGCCGAGGGCCACGGGTACTTCGCGCTCGCGAGCTACCTCCTGCCCGGCAAGGTCGGACCCAAAAAACTCCAGGGCCGCGTTCAGCCCATGGTCCGGTACCAGAATTTTGAAAACAAAGGCGGGGCCACGGGCAAGCACACGCGCACGGACCTGGGCGTGAGCTACGTCATCGACGGCCACAACGCCCGGCTCACGGCGAATTACGGCATGGACAACCCGGCGACCGGCCCGGATTTCAACCTGTTCAGGCTCGGGGTCCAGTTCCAGTTGTGACCGGCGCCATCAGAGCGAATCGCATCGTTTATCGACAACGCTGAGGAGAACGAACATGGCCACGAATGATGATGGTGGGCAAGGCACGAACCGTCGGGACTTCTTAAAGCGCGGCGCCGCGATGGGCGTCGGGCTGGCGGCGACCGGCCTGCTGGGCGGGACGGCGCTCACGCGGCTCGCGCGCGCGGCGGGCGAGGGGCCGATCAAGATCGGCATCCTGCACTCGCTGTCGGGGACGATGGCGATCAGCGAGGTGTCGCTGCGCGACACGGTGTTGATGGCGGTGGAGGAGATCAACGCCAAGGGCGGCGTGATGGGGCGCAAGATCCAGCCCGTCGTCGTCGATCCCGCATCGGACTGGGACCTGTTCGCCGAAAAGGCGAAATCGTTGCTGTTGCAGGAGAAGGTGGCCGTCGTCTTCGGGTGCTGGACGTCGGTCAGCCGGAAATCGGTCCTGCCGGTCTTCGAGAAGAACAACGGCCTGTTGTTCTACCCCGTGCAGTACGAGGGCGAGGAGTGCTCGCGCAACGTGTTCTACACCGGCGCCACGCCCAACCAGCAGCTCGTCCCTGCGGCGGAATATCTGATGAGCGCCGAGGGCGGCGGCTACAAGAAGTTCTATCTCCTGGGGACCGACTACGTGTTTCCGCGGACGGCGAACAAGATCCTCCGCGCGATGCTCCTGGCCAAGGGCGTGCCCGTGGCCAATATCATGGAGGAGTACACGCCGTTCCACCACCAAGACTATCAGACGATCGTCCAGAAGATCAAAGCGTTCGCCAAGGGCGGCGACGCGGCCGTGCTCAGCACGATCAACGGCGACAGCAACGTGCCGTTCTACAAGGAGTTCACCAACCAGGGGCTCCGGGCCGAGGATTGCCCGATCATGGCCTTCAGCGTGGCGGAGGACGAGCTGCGGGGGATGGACACCTCGGCCTTGGTGGGCCACTTGGCGGCGTGGAACTATTACCAGTCCGTCGACACGCCCCAGAACAAGGAGTTCGTCAAGCGGTTCAAGGCGTATTGCAAGAAGGCCGGCCTGCCGGGCGGCGAGAGCCGCGTCACCGACGATCCGATCGAAGCGGCGTACTTCGGTGTGTATTTCTGGAAGCAGGCGGTGGAAAAAGCCAAGTCGATCGAGGTCGACAAGGTTCGGAAGGCCGCCTACGGCCAGAAGTTCCTTGCGCCCGGAGGACCCGTCCAGCTCGACGAGCGTAACCACCACACGCACCGGCCGGTCCTCATCGGCGAGATTCTCAAGGACGGCCAGTTCAAGATCGTCTGGCGGTCGAAGGGCCTCGTGAAGCCGGAGCCGTGGAGCGAGTTTACGAGCCCCGACAAGGGCTGCGACTGGGTCGACCACCAGGGCACGTATTCCAAGAAAGCGTAGGAGCCCGTCCTTGAGCGGCCATCTCGGGAAGCAGCATTCGTCCGTCACGCTAGAGCGGCGTTGTCGGTCGGCCTCGCGTGCTCACGTACGATTTCAGTACGCTCCGCGCGCAAGGCCTCCCTCCGCCTTGCATCTGGCCACTCCTGAACGGGCTCCGGTGATCGAAGCTCCGGATGGGCTCCCAGCTGGCGGTATCCGGTTCGTGCTCCGGTCTGTCCTGGCGGCGTGGATCGCCCTAACAGGGGTTCACGCTGCCGTGGCCGCGTCTCTCCCGGACGCCCTTGTGGCGGACCTCGTCGGGATCGATGACGACGCGCGGCGCGCGGCGGTGTCGGTGCTCGCCGCGCAAGGGGGGGCGGAGGCCCTCCAGGCGCTGCGCGCGTTGCGCGAGGGAAGCCTCGGCGTCTGGGCCGATCCGGACGGTTCGGCTCGCGCCGTCATCACGGGAACGGCTGCGCCCTCGGAATCGGGCGACGTGGCGCCGCTCCGCGACCTGGGCGGAGAGCCGCTGCGCGGTCCCGACGGTCAGGCGCTGACCGTCCCCCGGACCTCGGTGAGAATGGTCGAGGCCGATCGCGCGCTTCGCCGGGCGGTCAAGGCCGCGATCGACCGCGTGGAGCTCTTGTCGGGCGACGCCAAGACGCGCGAGAGCGCGGCGGGACGCCTGGGGCGCGAGGGGGGGGCCGAGGTTGTCGCCGTGCTCGCCGAGGCGCTGGCGCGCGAAGCGGATCGAACCGTCCGCCGCGCGATCGACGAGGCGCTCCAAGTCGCGCGGCTGTCCGATTCCGATCCCGCCGTCCAGGCTGGGGCGGTCGAACGCCTCGGCCTCCTGCACGGCGCGGGCGCGTTGGATCAACTCAAGGCCTTGAAGTCGTCGAACGATCCCGCCGTCGCCAAGGCGGCGGATGCGGCGGTGAGGCGGATCGAACGCTGGGGCATGATGACCCGGGGGATCGAGATTGTCTTTAGCGGCCTGAGCCTCAGCTCGATCCTGCTGCTGATGGCGCTCGGGCTCGCGATCGTGTTCGGCCTGATGGGCGTGATCAACATGGCCCACGGCGAGCTGATGATGCTGGGCGCATACACCGCGTTCGTGGTGCAGGAGGTCTTCGTCTCCTCGGTCGCGCCCTCCGCCCGGGACTATTACTTTGTCGTCGCGATTCCCGCGGCGTTTTGCGTCGCGGGAATCGTCGGGCTTGCGCTCGAACAATCGGTCATCCGGTTTCTGTACGGCCGTCCGCTGGAAACGCTGCTCGCGACGTGGGGCGTGAGCCTGATCCTCCAACAGGCGGCCCGCCAGGTCTTCGGCGCGGCCAACGTGGACGTCGCCAGCCCCGCGTGGCTGTCGGGTGGGCTCGCGATCGTCGAGGGCGTGCGGTTGCCCTACAACCGGCTCTTTATCATCGGATTCACCGCGGTCTGCGTGGCGGCGGTCTATCTCGTGCTGTTTCGCTCGCCGGCCGGCCTCAAGATCCGCGCGGTCACCCAGAACCGCGAGATGAGCGCGTGCCTGGGCGTGCGGACGCGGCGCGTGGACACGTGGACCTTCGCCCTGGGCGCCGGCCTCGCGGGGATGGCCGGGTGCGCGCTCACGCTCATCGGCAACGTGGGGCCAGACCTGGGCCAGCACTACATCGTGGAATCGTTCATGGTGGTGGTCGCTGGCGGGGTCGGGAAGCTGGCCGGTACGGTCGCGGCGGCGCTGGGGATCGGCGGGCTCGACAAGGTCCTGGAGCCGGCGCTCGGCGCGGTGTACGGCAAGGTGCTGATCCTCGGTGCGCTGATTCTCTTTTTACAGCGGAGGCCGTCGGGGCTCTTTCCGGCCAAGGGGCGGCACGTCGATGTCTAGGAGCCTGTCCATGAACGGCCATCTCGGGAAGCAGCATTCGTCCGTCACGCTAGAGCTGCGTTGTCAGTCGGCCTTGCGTGCTCACGTACGACTCAGTACGCTCCGCGCGCAAGGCCTCCCTCCGCCTTGCATCTGGCCATTCCTGAACAGGCTCCATTCACTCGGACCGGCCCCTAGCGCACGATGCTGCCTGTGGTTTGTAGGGGCGTTCAATTGAATGCCTCTTCCTTGGGCGATCGATGGGTGTTGCCCGCTCTCATCCTTGTGTTTGTCATCGGGCTGCCGGCGTTGAACCTCCTGCCATCAGAGGGATCGCTCTGGCACGTGTCCGATTACACGCTCAACCTGTTCGGCAAGTTTCTGGCGTACGCCATCCTTGCGCTGGGTCTCGACCTCCTGTGGGGTTACACCGGCATCCTCTCGCTTGGCCACGGGGTGTTCTTCTGCCTGGGCGGATACGCGATCGGGATGCATCTGATGCTGGAGATCGGCGCCGAGGGCGTCTACGGGAGCGCGTTGCCCGATTTCATGGTGTGGAACCAGGTCACGGCGCTGCCGTGGTTCTGGAGGCCGTTCTCCAGCGGCGCGTTCGCGCTCGCGGCGGTGGTCTTGGTGCCCGGCCTCTTTGCCGCGGTCTTCGGCTATCTGACGTTCCGCAGCCGGATCAAGGGGGTGTACTTTTCCATCGTCACCCAGGCGCTCGCGCTGTCGATGTGGCTGCTCTTCAACCGGAACGAGCTCAACCTGGGGGGGACGAACGGCCTCGCGGACTTTAAAACGCTATTCGGCTACTCGCTCCAAGACGCCGCGACCCAGTGGTGGCTGTACGTCATCACCGCCGCGACGCTGGTGGCGGCGTACCTGGCTTGCCGCACGGTGACCCGCTCGCCGTTGGGAAGGGTCCTCGTGGCGATCCGCGACGCGGAAGGGCGCGTCCGCTTCTCTGGCTACGCGGCGGCGCACTACAAGCTTTTCGTGTTCGTCGTGTCGGCCGCGCTGGCCGGGATCGCGGGGGCGCTCTACGCCCCGCAGGTCGGCATCATCACGCCCGGCAAGATGGGCGTGCTGCCCTCGATCGAGATGATCGTCTGGGTGGCGGTCGGCGGCCGGGGCACGCTGGTTGGCGCGGTGCTGGGCGCGATCGGCGTCAACTGGTTGCGCAGCTTTCTGACTGAAGCCTACCCCGATCTGTGGCTCTACGTTCTCGGCGGGATGTTCGTCGCCGTCGTGATGTTCGTTCCCGACGGCTTGGCCGGCCTGCCGGGCCGGCTTGCGCGATGGGCGCGGTCGCGAGGCGTCGCGCCGGAGCTCGGGGCTCCGGCCGTCGCGCGGAGACCGCCGTGAACGGGTCGATCCTGTACGTGGAGCGCCTGACCGTCGATTTCGACGGGTTCAAGGCGTTGAGCGAGCTGAACTTCATCATGGACGAAGGCGAACTGCGCGTCGTCATCGGCCCCAACGGCGCGGGCAAGACCACGCTGCTCGATGTGATCTCGGGCAAGGTTCAGCCGACCTCGGGGCGCGTGGTGTTCGGTCGGGAGACCGACCTGTCCGGACTGTCCGAGCACGAGATCGCGCGGATCGGGGTCGGGAGAAAGTTTCAGACCCCCACGGGGTACGGCGGCCTCAGCGTCCGCGAGAACCTCGAACTTTCGCTGCGGCGGGACAAGGGTGTGTTCGCGACGTTCGTCGCGCGACTGTCGCCGTCCCAGCGCGACGAGATCGACCGCGCCCTCGCGACGATCGGCTTGGCGGGGAAGGCGGATCAGCGGGCCGGCGCGCTCTCGCACGGCGAGAAGCAGTGGCTGGAGCTGGGGATGCTCATGGTGCAGGACCCCGCGCTCTGCCTCATCGACGAGCCCGTCGCGGGCATGACCGCGGAGGAGACCGACCGGACCGCCGACCTGCTCACCGCGCTGGCCGAACGCCGCTCGGTCCTGGTCATCGAGCACGACATGGCGTTCGTGCGCCGCCTTGCAGCGAAGGTGACGGTGCTCCACGAGGGGAGCGTTCTCTGCGAAGGCTCGCTGGACGAGGTGCAGCGCGATCCGCGCGTGGTCGAGGTGTACCTGGGCCGCGAACGGGAGGAGCGGATCCGTGCTGCGCATTGAGGGTCTCTCCGCCGGCTACGGGGAAAGCCGCGTGCTGCGCGAGGTCTCGCTCGACGTGCCCCGCGGCCGGACCGTCTGCCTCATGGGGCGCAACGGGGTCGGGAAGACCACCCTGCTCAAGAGCGTCATGGGCCTCCTGCCCGCGTGGTCGGGGCGCGTCCTGCTCGACGGCGAGGAGGTCACGACGTGGTCGCCGGACGAGCGGGCGCGGCGCGGCGTCGGCTACGTGCCGCAGGGGCGGGAGATCTTCGCCTCGCTGACGGTGGAGGAGAATCTGCTGGTCGGCCTGGAGGCGATGGCCAGTCGACGCGCCGCCATCCCCGACGAGGTGTTCGATCTCTTTCCCGCGTTGCGATCGATGCGGCGCCGCCGCGGCGGGGACCTCAGCGGCGGCCAGCAGCAGCAACTGGCGTTCGCTCGGGCGTTGGTCGGTCGACCGAAGGTCCTGCTCCTGGACGAGCCCACCGAGGGTATCCAGCCGTCGATCATCATCCAGATCGAGGAGGTGATCGAGCGCCTCAAGGCGCGGGGCGATCTCTCGATCCTGCTCGTCGAGCAGTACGTGGAGTTCGCCGCGCGTCTGGCCGACGACTTCGCCATCATGGAACGGGGGGCGATCGTGGCGAGGGGGGCCACGCGCGACCTGAACGAAGACGTGGTCAGGCGCTACCTGGTGGTGTGAAATGGGGGAACCGTGTACCTGACCCCGCGTGAACAGGAGAAATTGCTGATCGTGGTCGCGGCCCAGCTCGCGCGCGAGCGGAGGGCCCGGGGGCTCAAGCTCAACCACCCCGAGGCGACGGCGCTGATCACGGCGGCGCTGCTGGAGGCGATCCGCGACGGACGGAGCGTGGCGGAGCTGATGGCCTACGGCGCGACGATCCTGACACGGGATGACGTGATGGAGGGCGTGCCCGAGATGCTCGCGGAGATCCAGATCGAGGGGACGTTCCCGGACGGAACGAAACTCGTGACGGTGCATGACCCGATTCGGTGAACACACGCCGCCGGGTTGTAGGGGCGGCCCGGTGGGTCGCCCAATCATGCGAAGAAGGGGACGGACCGACAAAGACAGGGCGAGGCACCGCCTCGCCCCTACGAACGGCGTAACGACGATGGGGAGGATGCATGGTACCCGGTGAATATATCCTGGCCGACGGCGAGATCGTGGCCCTGGAGGGCCGCGAGACCGTCACGCTGACCGTGACCAACACGGGCGATCGACCGATCCAGGTGGGGTCGCACTTTCATTTCTTCGAGGCGAACCCGGCGTTGCGGTTCGACCGCGCCCTCGCGTTCAGCCGCCGCCTGCTGATCCCGGCCGGGACGGCGGTCCGTTTCGAGGCTGGGGATGACAAGGTCGTGACGCTGGTCGCGTTCGCCGGCGCGCGGAGGGTCTTCGGCCTCAACGGCCTGACGGAAGGAAGTCTCGACGACGATCTCGTCAAGCGGGCGGCGCTCGATCGAGCGCGCGCGGCCGGCTTTCTCGGCGCGGAGGACGGCGCGTGACGCTGCGGATGTCGCGTCGCCAATACGCCGACCTGTACGGGCCGACCGTCGGCGATCGCGTCCGGCTCGCGGACAC
>MHEO01000071.1:14843-19543 GCA_001803875.1 Nitrospirae bacterium RIFCSPHIGHO2_01_FULL_66_17
GGCGAGGAGGCGAAGTTCGGCGGGGGCAAGGTGCTCCGCGACGGGATGGGCCAGTCGCCGCACGCCGTCGGCGCGGGGCGGGCGCTCGACCTTGTCGTCACCAACGCGGTGATCGTCGATTACTGGGGCATCGTCAAGGCCGACATCGGGGTCGCGGGCGGGCGGATCGTCGGCATCGGCAAGGCGGGGAATCCCGATCTGATGGCCGGGGTGACACCGGGGATGGAGGTCGGGCCCGGCACCGAGGTGATCGCCGGCGAGGGGAAGATCGTCACCACCGGCGGGATCGACACGCACATTCACTTCATCTGCCCCGGCCTGATCGACGAGGCGCTGGCCGCCGGCACGACCACGCTCATCGGCGGCGGGACCGGCCCCGCCACCGGGACGAACGCGACCACCTGCACGCCGGGTGCGTGGCACCTCGCGCGGATGCTCGAAGCGGCCGAGGCGTTTCCGGTGAACCTCGGCTTTCTGGGAAAGGGCAATGCCTCGCGGCCCGAGGGGCTGGTCGAGCAGGTCGAGGCCGGAGCGGTCGGTCTCAAATTACACGAGGATTGGGGATCGACCCCCGCCGCGATCGACACGTGCCTGACCGTGGCGGACGCCCACGACGTGCAGGTCGCGATCCACACCGACACGATCAACGAGGCGGGGTTCGTCGAGGCATCGATCGCGGCCTTCAAGGGCCGGACGATCCACAGCTATCACACCGAGGGCGCCGGGGGCGGGCATGCCCCAGACATCCTGCGCGTGTGCGGCGAGGCGAACGTCCTGCCCTCGTCCACGAACCCGACGATGCCGTTCACCGTCAACACGATGGACGAGCACCTCGACATGCTCATGGTCTGCCACCACCTGAGTCCGCGCATTCCCGAGGACCTCGCGTTCGCGGAGTCGCGCATCCGCCGGGAGACGATCGCGGCCGAGGACATCCTGCACGACCTGGGCGCGATCAGCATCATGGCGTCCGACTCGCAGGCGATGGGGCGGGTCGGGGAGGTCACCATCCGGACGTGGCAGACCGCGCACAAGATGAAGCTCCAGCGCGGCGGCCTGCCGGGGGAGTCGGCGGGCCACGACAACGCGCGCATCAAACGGTACGTCGCCAAATACACGATCAACCCCGCCATCGCGCACGGTCTCGCGCACGAGGTGGGCTCGATCGAGGTCGGCAAGCTCGCCGACCTCGTCGTGTGGCGGCCCGCGTTCTTCGGCGTCAAGCCTGACCTGGTGATCAAAGGCGGCCTGATCGCGCTGGCGGCGATGGGCGACGCGAACGCGTCGATCCCCACGCCCCAGCCGGTGCTGCTCCGGCCGATGTACGGGGCAAAGGGACGGGCGGTGGGATCGACCTCGGTGACATTCATGTCGCGGGCGGCACTGGAACGTGGGGTGCCCGCTCGACTCGGGTTGTCCAAACGCGCGGTGGCCGTGATGGGATGCCGAGGGATCGGCAAGCGCGACATGATACACAACGACGCCCTGCCGCAAATGGAGGTCGATCCTGAAACCTACGAGGTCCGGGCCGACGGCCGCCTGTTGGTCTGCGAACCGGCGACGGAATTGCCAATGACGCAACGGTATTTCCTGTTTTGACCCGGATTGAGGACGTCGTAGGGGCGGGCCGGTGGCTCGCCCTGGGGGAGGTATTCGATTCGGGGTGACGGGGTGAAAGACGTGGGCGACCCAGCGGGCCGCCCCTACGACGGCAGGAACATGAACACGCACCAACTATTGGCCGGGTTGTCGTTCGTCGACACGTTCTTCCCCGGCGGGGGATTCGCACACTCGTTCGGCCTGGAAACGGCCGTCGCCGAAGGACGCGTCACGAACGCCTCCGATCTGTCCGCGTACCTGGTCGCGCTGATGCGCGATGGCGTGGGGCGCCTGGACGCCGTCGCGCTCGCCGCCGCGCACCGCGCCGCGGCCGACGGTGCGCTCGACGCGCTGATCGAGGCCGACCTCGAACTCGACGCGTTCAAGCTCGCCCGCGAGGTCAGGGAGGGCAGTCGTCTGATGGGGCGTCGCTATCTGGAACGCGGGGCCGAGTGCTTTCCGCAGACTCCCGTCGCGCGGCTCGACGAGACGGTCCGTCGCGGCGCCGCGCCCG
Organism: Nitrospirae bacterium RIFCSPHIGHO2_01_FULL_66_17; assembly: GCA_001803875.1. GTDB lineage: Bacteria > Nitrospirota > Nitrospiria > 2-01-FULL-66-17 > 2-01-FULL-66-17 > 2-01-FULL-66-17. Next base: position 16,957 of record MHEO01000071.1, read on the forward strand.
GCCATGCGGCGCCGGCGTTGGGCGCGGTGTTGGCGGCGTGCGGGTGGACCCGCCGCGACGCGGTGGCGGCCGGGCTCTACCAGTCGGCCGTGGGGTGGGTGTCGGCGGCGCTGCGGCTGGTGCCGATGGGCCAGCGCGAGGGCCAGCGGGTGCTGGGCGCCCTGCTGCCCGTCATCGACGACGCGGCGCGCGACGCGGAGGACGCGAGCCTGGGCGCGATGCGGGCGTGGACCCCGCTGCACGACATCCGCGCGATGCGGCACGAGCGGCAGGCGATCCGGCTATTTCGATCGTAGAGAGGGGATCGATGACACGTGCCTACATTGTCGGAGTTGGCGGGCCGGTTGGTTCGGGGAAAACCGCCCTCGTCGAAGCGCTCTGCCGACGACTATCGGCCGAGTTGGATCTTGGCGTGGTGACCAACGACATCTTCACCAAGGAGGACGCCGAGTTTCTCACGCGGCGCGGAGTCCTGCCGGCCGAACGGATCATCGGCGTCGAGACGGGCGGGTGTCCGCACACCGCGATCCGCGAGGATGCCTCCCACAACCAGGAGGCCGTTGAGGATCTGGTGCGGCGGTTTCCCGATCTGGATCTGGTGTTCGTTGAGAGCGGCGGCGACAACCTCGCGGCGACGTTCAGCCCCGAGCTGGTCGACGCGACGATCTACGTGATTGACGTGGCGGCGGGGGACAAGATCCCGCGCAAGGGCGGGCCCGGCATCACGCGGTCCGAGCTGCTCGTCATCAACAAGATCGATCTGGCGCCGCATGTCGGCGCCGACCTTGCGGTGATGGACCGCGACGCCCGGCGGATGCGCGGCGAGCGGCCCTTCCTCTTCACGAATCTCAAGGCGGGTGAGGGGCTCGACGCGGTCGTGGGCTGGGTCCGTCGCGCCGTCGCCCACGAGGCCGCCGTCGGGTGAGGCGTGTCGCCTGAGACCGCGGCCGTCGCCGATCTCGCGTACCGGCGAGTCGGACGGCGGACCATCCTGGAGCGGTCTTTTTCGACTGCGCCCCTTCGGGTTCCACCTCCCATCGAGTTGGACGGCGCGGCGTACACGACCCTGTTGAACGCCTCCGGCGGCGTCGTGGCCGGCGATGCGTTCGAGCACCGCATTCGCCTCGGCCCCGGCGCGCACGTGGTGCTCACCACCCAGTCGGCGACCAGGATCTATCGCTCGACCGGCGAGACCGCGCGTTCCTCGACCGCGATCCGGGTGGGGCCCGACGCCGTGCTGGAGTGGGTGCCCGACCCGGTGATTCCCTACGCAGGCTCGCGGTACGACCAGCGCCTCGCGGTGGACGTGGCCGACGGCGGCCTGGCGATCGTCGCCGACGCGTGGGCGGCGGGCAGATTGGCCCGCGGCGAACGATGGGCGTTCGCCGCGTTCACCAACGAGGTGTGTATCGACTTGGCGGGGCGACCCGTCGTCCGCGAGCGATACGCGCTCGATCCGGGCGCCGCCGCCGCGCTTGAAGCGTGGCCGTATGTTGCGGCATGGTACGCGGTCGGCGGCCGGTCGATCGACTGGGATGCGGCGGCGGCCAGGCTCGGGGATGTCATCGAATCCTTAGAGCCCCACGCGTATGGCGGGGCGACGTCTCTGTCGTGCGGCGCGGCGGTGCGCCTGGTGGCGTCATCCTCGCCTGCCCTGGTCGAGGCCGGCGCGCGCGTCTGGGACCTCCTGCGCCGCGCGGCGCTGGGAGCCGTTCCGCCGGCGCTCCGCAAGTTCTAAGCGGGCCGTAAATCCTATTAAGGTATTCATTTCCGGTTCCGCACTCCGCGTAGTTCTTGACGTCCCGATCAATCCTGTTACCTTGTCTACCGTTTGTGTTCCGCAGCACCACCGAGGGAGGTCGTCAACGTGATATGGGGGTTCACTATCATTGCAACGGTCGCTCTGCTCTATGTGGTCCATGTCTTCCTCAACGTGAATCGATGGGCCGCCGTGTCGGGCGCGGCGGTTCTCGTCCCGGCGCTCGGGATGGAGCTTCTCAATGGATGGATCGGACCGTTCTGGATCGCTCAGGAGAGCGTCTACCTGGTGCTGGCCGGGTGTCCGGTCGAGAAGTTGATCCTGTATGCGGTCGGAGGCACGTGGGCGTGCGTCATGCTTGATCAGGCCCGCAACCGGGGCGCGGCGGACGGGGCGACCCCGTGGCTCGGCGTGCTCGGCGTCGCCGCGTTGCTGACCACGATCGAATGGTTCCTCAATCTCACCCAGGCCTTTCGGTGGGTCCGGCCGTGGACCGTGGTCGGCGCGTTCGTCTATTACGGGGTGGGAGCGGTTCTTCTTTTCCGATTGTACGATGCCCGGTCCGCGGTCAGTGCCCGGCGACGCGGTCACGATCACCGCCGTGGGGCGCCTCATCTCGTGCCCGGCGATCGGAAGTTTCATGTCGGGTAAGCCGGTGGAGCGCCCTATGCTGATGCGGAGGCTCGGACTCAGGGTCATGATCGGCGTGGGGGCCGCGGTGCTGCTGAGCTGCGCCGGACCCGCATGGGCGATGAGCGGGGCGGGGTCGGTGGCGAAGGCGGGCTCGAAGCCGCCCCAGGCGAAGTCGGACGCGCCGAAGGACTTTGA
>MHEO01000072.1 GCA_001803875.1 Nitrospirae bacterium RIFCSPHIGHO2_01_FULL_66_17
GATTGCGCGGCGGCCAGATCGGCGAAGGAGGCGCCCGCCAGCAGGCGCGCGCGCGCGGCGGCGGCCTCGGCCTCGGTGGCGACCACGATCTGCCTCGCGTCGACGGCCTCGGGCTCGACGAATTCGTCCGGGTGCCCGTCGTAGTAGGTCTTGAGTTCGGCTTCGGTGGGCGCGGCGACGGGCGGGACGAGGCGTGAGCGCGCGCGCGAGAGCGTCAGGTTCTCGCGGAGGCGGCGCTCCCACCCCGCGACCGTGAGCCCGCGCTCCTCCAGCACGGCCGCGAACTCCTCGGGCGAGGCGTCGGCGCGGGCCTGGGCGATCGCACGGGCCACGTCGGCGTCGGGCACGCGGATGCCGCGATCGCGCGCCTCGCGCAGGAGAATCTCCTGCTCGATGATCTCCTGGAGCATCTCCCGTTTGAGCCGGTCGCGATCCTCCGGGTCGAGCGCGGCCAGCGAGACGCCGGTCTCCCTCAGCGCTGCCGCGAATCGTTCCACTGGGATCGGCGCGCGGTCGAGCGTGGCGATGACGGTCGGCGGCAGGTCATCCCCCCGCGCGGCGGACGGCGCGAGCGCCGAAGCGATCACCGCGGCGAGCGGAACCAGCAGAAGCGGGGTGAGCCGGGCGATGGGTCTCATGAGGGTCGCGCTGCGACCTGTGTATCACAAGCGCCCAGGCGTTGCAAGAGGTCGGTGATGCGCGCCCGCGTTGCGGGCCATTCCTCGGCGTCGTGGGCGACCATGAACGCGTATTCCGACAGAAACCGGATCTGCCGGGGATAGGCGGCCAGGAGCGCGTCGACCACGCCGCGTGAGAGCGGGCTTTTCGGCGAGGTCGCGATCACGATGCGTCGATCCCCCGCCTCGATCTTCTCGACCGCCAGGCTGCGCGCGAGGCGCTTGAGCGCCATGACGTCGATGAGCCGGTCGACCGGCTCCGGCGGCGGGCCGAAGCGGTCGGACAGTTCCGCCCGCAGCGCCGCGAGCGCCTCGGACGAGTCGGCCGAGGCGAACCGCTTGTAGAACGCGAGGCGGTGGTAGGCGTCGGCCATGTAGTCCTCGGGGATGAACGCGGCGACGGGCAGCGACAGCGAGGGTTCGACCGCGGGCTCCGGCTCGCTGCCACGCAGGGTGTGGACCGCGTCCTGGATCATCTTGAGGTAGAGATCGAACCCGATGGCCGCGATGTGGCCGGACTGTTCCGCGCCCAGGAGGTTGCCCGCGCCCCTGATTTCCAAATCCCGCGCCGCGATCTTAAACCCCGATCCCAATTCGGTGAATTCCTGCAGCGCCTCCAGGCGGCGGTGCGCGTCCTCGGTCAGGGATGACTCCGGCGGAATGAGGAGGATGGTGTAGGCCTGCCGCCCCGACCGCCCCACGCGGCCCCGAAGCTGGTAGAGCTCGGCCAGGCCGAACTGATCGGCGCGGTTGATGAGGATGGTGTTGGCCGACGGGATGTCCAGCCCCGACTCGATGATGGTCGTCGAGAGCAGGATGTCGGCCTCGCCCGCCAGGAACTTCGCCATGGTCCGTTCGAGCTGGTGCTCGCCGAGTTGGCCGTGCCCCACGACGATCCGCGCCTCGGGCACGAGCTCGCGGATCTGCTCGGCAATGCGCTCGATGTCTGCCACCCGGTTGTGGACGAAGAACACCTGGCCGCCGCGTGCCAACTCGCGCCGGATGGCCTCCTGGATGATCCGCGGGTCGAACGGCGAGAGCATGGTGCGGATGGCCAGCCGGTCGGCGGGGGGCGTCTCGATCAGCGACACGTCGCGGGCGCCCGCGAACGCCATCTGCAGCGTGCGCGGGATCGGCGTGGCGGTGAGGGTCAGGACGTCCACGCTCTTGCGCAGTTCCTTGAACCGTTCCTTGTGCCGCACGCCGAATCGCTGCTCTTCGTCCACCACGACGAGGCCGAGGTCGCGGAAAACAACGTCCTTCTGGAGCAGCCGGTGGGTGCCGATCACGACGTCCACCTGGCCGTCCGCGAGGGCCGCGAGCACCGCGCGTTGCTCCGACGACGACCGGAACCGGCTCAGGACCTCGATCCGGACCGGAAACGGGGCGAAGCGCTTGGCGAAGGTCGCGCCGTGCTGCTGGGCCAGCAGCGTCGTGGGCACGAGGACCGCGACCTGCTTGTGATCCATCACGGTCTTGAAGGCGGCGCGCATCGCCACCTCGGTCTTGCCGTAGCCGACGTCGCCGCAGACGAGCCGATCCATCGGCCGCGCGCGTTCCATGTCGGCCGTTACGTCGTCGATCGCGCGCGCCTGGTCGGGCGTCTCCTCGTATTCGAACCCCGCGGCGAATTCCCGGCTTTCCACGCCCTCGGCCGAGAAGGCGTGGCCGGCGGCGATCTCGCGCGCCGCGTACAGCTCCAGAAGGTCGACGGCCATCCGCTGGATCTCGCGCCGCACCTTCTGGGTGGTCTTGACCCAGCCGGTCCCGCCGAGCACGTCCATGCGCGGCGTTTTCCCGTCGACGCCCGCGTATTTCTGGACGAGGTCCAGCCGGTCGAGCGGCACGTAGATCTTGTCGCCGCCCAGGTACCGGAGCACCAGAAACTCGCTCTCGGCGCCGCCGAGCGCCATGCGCGAGAGGCCCTCGTACCGGCCGATCCCGTAGTCGACGTGCACGGCGAGATCGCCGGGCCGGAGATCCTCGATCGACGACAAGAACGGTGCGAGCCGGACGCGCCGCGACGGCCGGCGAAGGCGCTCCTTGCCGAGCAGCTCCTCCTCGGTGAGCACGAAGAGCCGATCGCGCTCGCTGTAGACGCCCGCGGAGAGATCCCCAACGGCAATAAGGACGGGGTATGGCGCCTGCACGGGCGGGAGGCCGGACGGAGGCAGGTCGTCGGCGGGCACGCCGTGCTCGCCCGCGAGGGTTTTCAGGCGCGAGGCCTGATCGGGTGTGCGGCACGCGACGGTCACGAGCGCCTTCTGCCGGATCGCGTCGAGGCGTTGGAACTGGGTTGTGACCGATTCGCCGGGCACGCCGAACCCGAGCGCCTGGGGCGACGCGGTCTCCGCCGTCACGTAGAACGGCACCAACAAGCGGCCGTCGCGCCACCCCGCCGGCGCGGCGAGCGCGAGGGTGTGCATGGTCACGCGCCGCGAGAGGACGCGGTCGGGCAGTCGCCCGGCGAGCAGGGCCTCGCGGGCCGGCGCCTCCTCGTCGGTTCCGGCGAAGAGGACGTCGGGCTCGTCGATCACGAGAATGGTGTCGGGGGCCAGGTACGACCCCAGCGTCGCGGCGTCGTCCTCGTGCACCCGGACCGGCGCGGGGAGCAGGCGGACGCGGTCGACCGAACGCTGGGAGCGCTGGGTCAGGGGATCGACGAGGCGGAGCGACGCGACGTCATCCCCGTCGAGCTCGATCCGGCACGGCGCGTCGAACCCCGGCGAGAAACAGTCGATGATCCCGCCGCGGATCGCGGCCTCGCCCGGCAGCGTGACCGTCGACGCGATCTCGTAGCCGGCGTCGGTCAGGAAGGCCGTCAGGGTCTCGCGCCCGACCGTCCGGCCGCGCTCGAGGTCCAGCACCGACGCGCGGAAAACCTCGGGGGAGATCAGCGGCGCCCGGGTCGCGTCGACCGGCGCGATCACGATCGGCGCGACGCCCTCGACGGCCGCTTGTTGGTGCCGTTTTACGGCCGCTTGTTGGTGCCGTTCTACCAGCGCCGCCAGCGCGCCGACGCGCCGCGCTTCGAGGTCGATCGGCGGGGGAAACGACGGATTCCAGTCCGGAATGACGAGCGGCTCGACCGGCTCGCCGGCCAGGGCGGTGACGAACCGGATATCGTGGGCGAGCGTCTCGGCGTGGTCCATCGACGCCGTGAGGACTAGGACGGGGCGCGACGCCGCTCCCAGCGCGGCGACGAGCGCCGCCTTGACGGCGGGCCGGGCGCCGCTCACCTGCACCGCCGCGTCGTCGGGCCGCAGGGCCTCGACGAGGTCGGAGAGGGGGAGGGTCCACGTCGGGGGCATGACGACGTCGAGGGCCGGGGCGCGAGCGGTCACCGCTAGGAGCCTGTCCATGAATGGCCATCTGCGGCGTTGTCAGTCGGTCTTGCGTGCTCACGTACGACCCAGTACGCTCCGCGCGCAAGGCCTCCTTCCGCCTTGCATCTGGCCATCCCTGAACAGGCTCCAACACCCGAATACTCGGACACACTCCTAGCCCGCGGAGCCGCGAAGGAGGGAGACGTACTCTCTGCAGTACGTTGACCGACTGAGTGGCGAGACCGCCCGGTGCAGCGGCGTATCCGCGGTTGCAGCAGAACGTTCATGAATAATCCGGGCTAGGGACGCGGCTCCAGGCCGTGGCCGACGCGGTCGAGAATCCGATCGACGAGCGTGGTGGTGGAGACGCCGGGCACGAGAGGGATGGTCAGCACCCGGCCGCCGGCCGCCTCGACCGTCTCCCGCCCGACGATCCGGTCGAGCGGCCAATCGCCGCCCTTGACCAGCACGTCGGGCCGGAGTGTGGCGATCAGCTCGCCGGGATCGGGGGTGTCGAAGATCGTCACGT
>MHEO01000073.1:0-11754 GCA_001803875.1 Nitrospirae bacterium RIFCSPHIGHO2_01_FULL_66_17
GACCTTCGGCGACGCGATGGAAACGCTCATCGACCACCGCCTGCTCTTGCAGGAGGCCCGTGCGCAGGGCCTGAGCGCCACCGACGACGAAGCGGTGGCGGCGCTCGCCACGCTCGCCGCGCCGCAGCGCGCCTCGTCGGACGACGCCGCGCTGCGCCTCCGCCTCCAGGACCAGTTGACGATCATCAAGCTCGTCAACCGGGAAGTGCGCTCCAAACTGCTGATCAGCGCGGAGGATCTTGACGCGTACTACCGCGCGCACCCGGACTCGTTCGCGCTCCCCGCCCGCGTCCGCATCCGCCAGATTTTCCTCAAGGCCCCCGAGGGCGCCGATCCGGTCGGCCGCGAGACCCGACGAGCCGACGCCGAGGCCCTTCGGGCCGACCTGTCGCGCGGCGGGGACTTCGCGGCGCTCGCGAAGACGCGCTCCGACGGCGCGGAGGCCGTCAAGGGCGGAGACCTGGGCTATTTTCATCCCGGCGAACTTCTGCCCGCCATCGACCGCGCGATCGAGACCCTGGCCGAGGGCGAGACCAGCCCGGTAATCGCCACCCCGCTCGGCTTTCACATCGTGAAGCTTGAGGAACGACAGGCAGGACGTCTCAAACCGTTCGCGGAGGCGAAAAACGAGATCGAGGACCTCGTCTACCAAGAGCAGACCGAGGACTACTACCGCCGGTGGCTCCGCCAACTCCGCCACCGCGCCCACATCGAAATCAAGTAACGAGAAATCCCCCCCCATCCCCCCTTTGTCAAAGGGGGGCGAGGGGGGATTTGATTCTCCGCAGGCAACGCCCCTTGAGAACCTACAGCACCTTGACCGTCGTCGCCATCGCCTTGCCCTCCACCTCGCGATAGCGGATGAAGACCCGCTTGCCGGGTTGGATCTCGGCCAACGTGGCCTTGAGCGCCCCCAGCTTGACCTGCACCCGGGGCGCCAGCTCGAACGTCCGTTCGCCGCTCCGGACTTTGACGGTCACGGTCTTCGCCTCGCGATCCACGCTCACAATCGTGCCGGTCGCCTGCCGCGAGCGCGCATCGGGCGCGACCCCATCTGCCTCGGACGCCGCGGCAATCTCCGATCCGCCGGCCGTGCCGGGCGCCGGTGCCGCCGATCCCGTTCCCGCCGCCGCGAGCCACAGCGCCCCGACAATCAGCCCCACTTCGATCGCGTTCTTCATCGTCCCCTCCCTGTGATGGTGGTTGGCCGCGAGTGGCGCCCATCGCCCCTCACCGGCTCGGGAGTATGAAGTTGCAGAATGCGTGCCGGGGAGAAGCCGGGGAAAATGGGCTGCCGCTGACTCGCGCGGTCGACGACTATGACCCGCCGTGCAGGACCATGACCGGTGGGACAGAGGGACGATCGAAGCGGGCGTGACGCGCAAGGCGCGCCGAACCTTACCTTATCAAACTAGAGGTGTGTCCGAGTATTGAGGTGTTGGAGCCTGTTCAGGAACGGTCAGATGCAAGGCGGAGCGAGCACCGGACCGCAGCGTACTGTTCTGTACGTGAGGACCGGATGCGCAGCGACAACGCAGCAGATGGCCGTTCATGGACAGGCTCCTAAAGCACCATTTTTTGATTGATGTGGAACGCGAAGCACCCGGGACAGGTCGCCGACGGCGTGATCGACAGCGGAACCGTGAACGACCAGGTCTGGAGGGGGGTCAAGCTCACGCAGGAGAATTGGGCGTCGGCGGCGAGCGGACACGGCTGATCGTCCATCGCGGCGCTGGCCACGTCCGCGACACGCCCTTGCGCGTTCCTGGCGGTCATCACGATCTTGACGTGGTAGGCGACCACCGGCGCCACGCTCACGTTGCGGATCGTCCCGCTGTAGACCACGCGGCCGTCGGCCCCCACGCTCTCCGAGATCGCGCCGTCGAGCACCAGCGGCGCGCCGGGCGGGGTGAACGGCTGATCTTTCGCCGCGAGGCAGCCCGCGTAGAATTCCTCGTGGCCGCACGGAATGTCCACCACGTGCGATGCGACCTTGGCAATCGGCACGTCGGTCCGGATGTCGAAACTTCCGGTGTCGCCGGGACTGACGCAGTTGTCCTGCGTCTTGGTGGAAAAGGCCGAGAAGCGGAATGTCTCGCCCAGCAGGTCGCTGAAGCTGAGTTGGGTGTTGCTCGGGTCGTTCAGGAGCCGGCCGTCGGCGTCGAACGAATTGATCGAGAGGTTGATATAGCAGGCGACGACGTCGCCGCTGTTCTTGACCTCGCCCAGGTAGCGCGCGTTGCGGTCGGCGTCGGCCACCATGGTGATGGCGCCGGCCAGTTGGATCGCCGGTTCGGGTTCGGGCAGAGGCGGGAGTTTCCCCCCCGGCTCGACGACGCCGCACGCGACGAGCCCCAGCGCCAATCCCGCGAGGACGACGACCGCCGCGCTCAGCGCCGGTCTAGCGTGACGCTGGATCGTTGCCTCGCGTTGAACGGCATCGATAAGCGGCCGCGGACGAGCCACGACCGGACGAGCCGCGCGGGCCGGTAGGATTGCTTGGCGCGCGCCAGCGCCGGCAACCCCGAATCGTCCATCGCCGTGATCCACTCCTCGGTCCGCGAGCGGCAGCATTCCCGGAACAGGTAGGCCGACAACCCGCGCCGCGCCGGGTTCGCGATCTCCAGCAGCACGCCGAACAGACCCGGCCGGACCGGGCCGCCCGCGGTGTACCCCTCGATCGCGCCCCCGATCCGCACCGCGAGCCCCGAGAGGCCGAGGGGTTCGAGGTCGGTCAGCACCCGCCGGTGCGCCGCCTCGGCGTCTTCGGCCAGGGCCACTGCGTAGGGGTCGGGGTGTCGCCGTTTGGCCTCCTCGCGCCACCTCCGGTACACATCCAGGCATTCTTCGGCGTCCTCGCTCCGCAACGGGTCCAAGGTAAAGACCTCCCGCTTGACGAAATCATTCCAGGCCCAGCGCTTTGATTTGTAGGGGTTTCCGCGCAGCGCGACCAGGTCGTCGCGGCGGTAGAGGTACTCCACCGCGTGGGGACGCGCCTCGTACCCCGCGGCTTCGAACGCCGCCGCCTCGCGCTCGTCCACGCCCTCGATGCGGGTTGAACGGCATCGATAAGCGGCCGCGGCGGCGTCCCCGCCCGGCTGCCCGGCCATCTCCGCGAACGCGGCGGCGACCGCGCGGCGCCACGCGGCGGGATCGGCGTCGGACCCGGGCAGCGGGGGCCACGGCATGTATGCGTGGGCGCCGTACCGGGCGAACAGGCAGAAGTAGCCCTCGATCCAGCGCCACGCGTAGTCGAAGTGATCGCGCCAGCCATACACGCCCGGAAACGTCCGCGCCCCCAGGTCGCTGGGCGACGCGGCCAGGAGCCCCTCGATCAGCGGACGATCGTCGAGACGCAGGGGAACCAGGGGGGAATCGCCGGTGGGCATGCTCATCTCTAGCGTGACGCTGGATCGTTGCTTCGCGCGGCGGCCGCGCCGCGGCGGGTCACGGGCGCGATGAGGGGAGCGGGCCCAGGGTCATGCGCGGCGCCACGTCGTCCTGGTAGCGGCCGACGAGGTCAGGATGGGCGTGCACGACGTCGCGCAGCCCGGACTCGATCGTCCGGCCGACCAAGCGCGCGTACGCATCGAGCCGCGGCGCGTGGGCCGGATCCCGCACGTAGGGGCACTTGGTGTCGAGGCCGAGAACGAGCGCCCGCCCCGCCTCGTCGCGCATGAGCGAGAGGGGATAGAGGCGGCAGTCGAGCGGCCGCACGGGATAGATCGCGCACTCCTGGGTCCGATGATCGAAACACGGGCAGATGAATCCCTCGCCGTCGGGGTGCGGCGCGAGCCGAATCCGGCCGCCGGCGGGTTGAGGGAAGGACTCCGGCGAGGCCCCGAACGCGATCGCCCGCGCGGTTTCCTCGGCGGTGAAGTACGGCCGCAGAAAGCTCTCGCGCTCGGGAAACCGGCAACAGACGTCGCACGCGAGGCAGACATCGGTGGGAACGATCTGGGGCAGGTCGTCGCCGGGCAGCGCCCGGAACCGGTCGGCGTGCGGGATGGTGCTCATCGTTCGGACGATACCACAGGCATCGCGCCGACTCAACGCGCGCCGGGTTTGGGTACCGCGTCCCGCGCCCTCAGTTTCGCGTCGATGAAGTCCTTATGGGCGACGTGAAGCAGGTCGGCGATGCGCCGGACCAGGTGCTCCTCGTGCTTGTCCTTGTCGGCGTCCGCATAGGCCACGCGCCAGAGGAGCTCCACCACGCGGACCTTCTGCGCCGGCGTGAAGCCCTTGTCGATGAGATGCGTGAACTGGTACATCGAGACCGCGGTCTGGGTTTCCTCCTCGGCCAGCCGGATCAACGCCGCCGTCTCCTCCGGCGTCAGCGAGAAGGTGCGCGTGACCGCGTCGGCGACCGCGCGGCGTTCCCCGTCCGTGACCTGGTGATCCGCCCGCGACACCTCGATCAGCAGGGCGGCGGTCGCCAGTTGCAGGGCGCGCTCGGGCGCCTCCGGCAGCGTCGACGCCGGTCGCTTGATGCGTGTCTCGAAAAACTCCTGAATCGCGCGCAGCATCGGTCTTCTAGTTGATGTTCCTTTGCGACCGAGGGGCGAAGCCCCTCGGAGCCTGTCCAGGAATGCGCCAGATGCAAGGCGGAAGGAGGCCTTGCGCGCGGAGCGTACTGAGTCGTACGTGAGCACGCAAGACCGACTGACAACGCCGCAGATGGCCATTCATGGACAGGCTCCCAGTATAACTCATCCTTTTGGACGATTGACAACCGCCAACCGGCTTCTCTAGAATGGCGGCCTCAACGCGATGAGGTCCGCGCACCCCTTTAGTCCTTATTCTTCCATCACCATCCGAAGGAGGCTTCTTTCCATGTCGCAGCCGGAAATCGAGTCGGTCCTCACCGAGCGGCGGGTGTTCAAGCCCAAACCGGCCTTCAGCCGCGCCGCGCACATCAAGAACATGAAGGAGTACGACAAACTCGTCAAGCAGGCCGAGAAAAATCCGGAGAAGTTTTGGGGCGAGCTGGCGAAGGACCTCTTCTGGTTCAAGAAATGGAAGAAGGTCCTCGACTGGAAGCCGCCGTTCGCCAGGTGGTTCGTGGGCGGCCAGACCAACGTGTCGGTCAATTGCCTGGACCGCCACCTCTACACCTGGCGGCGCAATAAGGCGGCGATCATCTGGGAGGGCGAGCCCGGCGACACCCGGACGCTGACCTACCAGGACCTCTTCCGCGAGGTCTGCAAATTTTCCGGCGTGCTCAAGAGCCTGGGCGTGGAGAAGGGCGACCGGGTGGCGATCTACATGCCGATGATCCCCGAGCTGCCCATCGCCATGCTTGCCTGCGCCCGCATCGGCGCCACGCACAGCGTGGTGTTCGGCGGCTTCTCGGCCGAAGCGCTCAAGGATCGGATCAACGACGCCCAGGCGAAGCTGGTCGTGACCGCCGACGGCGGATATCGCAAAGGGCATGCGGTCCCCCTCAAGGAGCAGGTCGACCGCGCGATCGAGCACTGCCCGTCGGTGACGAAGGTCGTCGTCTGCCGGAGGAGCTGCTCGCCGGTGACGATGACGCCGGGGCGCGACGTGTGGTGGGACGATGTCATGAAGGACGCCCCGATGCGCTGCGAGCCCGAGCACCTGGACTCGGAGCACCCCCTCTTCATCCTCTACACCAGCGGCACCACCGGCAAACCCAAGGGGATCGTCCACACCACCGGCGGGTACCTCCTCGGCGCGGCCGTCACGACCAAGTGGGTCTTCGACCTCAAGGACGACGACACCTACTGGTGCACCGCCGATATCGGGTGGGTCACCGGCCACAGCTACATCGTCTACGGACCGCTGGCCAACGGCGCGACGGTCGTGATGTACGAGGGCACGCCGACCCACCCCCAGCCGGACCGGCTGTGGTCGATGATCGACAAGTACCGCGTCACCGTGTTCTACACCGCCCCCACCGCCATCCGCGCGCTGCTCAAGCTGGGGGAGGAGTGGCCGAAGCGCCACGAGCTCAAGAGCCTGCGGCTGCTGGGCACCGTCGGGGAGCCGATCAATCCCGAGGCGTGGATGTGGTATCACCGGGTGATCGGCAAGGGGCGGTGCCCGATCGTGGACACGTGGTGGCAGACCGAGACGGGCGCGATCATGATCTCCCCGCTGCCCGGCGCGACGCCGACCAAGCCGGGCTCGGCCACCAAGCCCCTGCCCGGCATCGCCGTCGACGTGGTCGGCAAGGACGGCAAATCCGCCAAACCCAACGAGGGGGGGTATCTCGTCATCACCCGCCCGTGGCCGTCGATGCTGCGCACGATCTACGGCGACGGCGAGCGATACAAGAAGCAGTACTGGACCGAGATCCCCGGCGTGTACTTCACCGGCGACGGCGCGCGGCGCGACAAGGACGGCTATTTCTGGGTCATGGGCCGCGTGGACGACGTCATCAACGTCGCGGGGCACCGGCTGGGCACGATGGAGATCGAGAGCGCGCTCGCCAGCCATCCGGCCGTCGCCGAGGCGGCGGTCGTCGGCCGGCCCGACCCCATCAAAGGCACCGCGATCGCGGCCTTCGTCACCCTCGAACACACCCACAAGCCGTCGGACCATCTCAAGGACGAGCTCCGCGCGCACGTCGTCAAGGAAATCGGCGCCATCGCCCGCCCCGACGACCTGCGGTTCACGGAGAACCTGCCCAAGACCCGGAGCGGCAAGATCATGCGGCGCCTGCTGCGGGACATCGCGGCCGGGAAGGAGACACTCGGCGACGTCACGACGCTGGAAGATCTCGCGGTGATCGCCAAGCTCCGGGAGGAAGACGAATAGGGTCAATCGGTTGATTCCCCGGCGGTGATTGTTTATGATGTCGGCACGATGAACATCGCGATCGGCAGCGATCACGCCGGGGTCGCCCTGAAGGACCTGATCGTCAGCCTCCTGGCGGATCTGAAGGTATCCCACGAAGACCTGGGAACGAACGGGAGCGATCCGGTCGACTACCCCGACTACGGCGCCAAGGTGGCCGAGGCCGTCTCGCAGGGCCGGGCCGACCGGGGAATCCTGATCTGCGGTTCCGGCGTCGGCATGTCGATCGTCGCGAACAAGTTTCCGCGCGTACGCGCCGCGCTGTGCTCCGATCCGCAGGTCGCGAAAACCAGCCGGGCGCACAACGACGCCAACGTCCTGGTGCTCGGCGAGCGCGGGCTCGATCCCGAGGGGGGGTTGGCCATCGTCAGGGCGTGGCTCGACACCCCGTTCGACGGCGGCCGCCACGCGCGCCGCGTCGAGAAGATCGCGGAACTCGAACGTCGCTTCTGCGACCGAACCTGAGAGACCCGTCATGTCCGCACTGCAGCAGGTCGATCCCGAGATTTACGAGGCCATCCAGGCCGAGACCCAACGCGAGGAGGACAAGATCATCCTCATCGCGTCGGAGAACTACGCGAGCCGCGCCGTCATGGAGGCGCAGGGCTCGGTGCTGACCAACAAGTACGCCGAGGGCTATCCCGGCAAGCGGTACTACGGCGGGTGCGAGTTCGTCGATCGGGCCGAGGCGCTCGCGATCGAGCGCGCGAAGGCGCTCTTCGGCGCCGAGCACGCCAACGTCCAGCCCCACTCGGGCTCGCAGGCCAACATGGCCGTCTACCTGGCCATGCTCAAGCCGGGCGACGTCGTGCTGGGCATGAGCCTGGCCCACGGCGGGCACCTGACCCACGGCAGCCCGGTGAATTTCTCCGGCCTGCTGTTCCGGATCGTCTCGTACGGCGTGAACAAGGACACGGGGCGGATCGACGACGACGAGGTCGAACGGATCGCGATCGAGCACCGGCCCAAGATGATCATCGTGGGTGGCAGCGCGTACGCCCGCGTCCTCGACTTCAAGCGTTTCCGCGCCACCGCGGATCGGGTGGGCGCGTGGCTGATGGCCGACATCGCGCACCCCGCCGGCCTCATCGCCGCGGGGATTCACCCCAGCCCGGTCCCCTACGCCGACTTCGTGACCACCACCACCCACAAGACGCTGCGGGGCCCCCGCGGGGGCATGGTCCTCTGTAAAGCCGCCCACGCCAAGGCGATCGACAAGATACTCTTTCCGGGGATTCAAGGCGGACCGCTCATGCACGTCATCGCGGCCAAGGCCGTGGCGCTGAAAGAGGCGACGTCGCCCGCGTTCGTCGACTATCAACGACAGGTCGTGGAGAACGCCCAGACCCTGGCCGCAGCGCTCCAGTCCCGCGGCTACCAGATCGTCACCGGCGGGACCGACACGCATCTGTTCCTGGTCGACCTGCGCTCCAAGGGCGTGACCGGGAAAGAAGCCGAGGCCGTGCTCGACCAGGCGGGCATCACGCTGAACAAGAACGCGGTGCCGTTCGACGACAAGCCGCCCGCCGTGACCAGCGGCATCCGCATCGGCACGCCGAGCGTCACCACGCGCGGGATGGGCACGGCGGAGATGGCGCTTATCGCCGGCCTGATCGACCGCGTGCTGTCGAAACGGGGCGACCCCGCGGTCGTCTCCGAAACCGCCGCCGAGGTGCGTCGCCTATGCGAGAAATTTCCCGTCTACCGCGGCCGCTGACACCCCGTACGCGCCGGGCCTCGCCGGGATCTGCTAGGAGCCCGTTCAGGAATGGCCGGATGCAAGGCGAAGCGAGAACCGGAGCGGAGCGTACTGTTTCGTACGTGAGCACCGGAAGCGCAGCGACAACGCCGCAGACGGCCGTTCATCAACGGGCGAGCATTTGATGCGCTGTCCGTTCTGTACCCACCAGGAAGATAAGGTCGTCGATTCCCGCTCAAGCCGTGAGGGGATCGTGATCCGTCGGCGGCGCGAGTGCCTCGGGTGCCAGCGGCGCTACACCACGTACGAACGCGTCGAGGAGGTGCTTCCGCTCGTCGTCAAGAAGGACGGGCGCCGCGAGCCGTTCGACCGGACGAAGATCCTCCAGGGCTTGAAGAAGGCGTGCGAGAAACGGCCGGTCGGCCTGTCGGTCATCGAGGAGGTCGTCGACCGGGTCGAGAAGAAGATGCTGGAGATGGGCGAACCGGAGATCCCCAGCCGCGTCATCGGGGAAGAGGTCATGACGCAGCTCCACGGCGTCGATCAGGTCGCGTACGTGCGGTTCGCCTCGGTCTATCGCGAGTTCAAGGATGTCACCCAATTCATGGACGAGCTGACCGGCCTGCTCAAGGACAACCGGCGGCGCGACGCGAGGTCCGGCCCCTGACCCGCCCCGTCTCGCGCGCACGCCCCGCGGATGCCACGGTCCCGCGGGTGACCCGCCCCGGGCCGCCGGCCCTGCCGCGCGCGCGGCCCGTCAGGCCGCCGCGGGCGCGCCGGGTGCCCAGGGACCACATGATCCGCGTGGCCATCATCGGCGCCGGGCGCGGCGGCACGTCGCTGATCCACATCCTGCACAACGATCCGCTGGTCACCATCGTCGGGGTCGCCGACATCGACCCGCACGCCCCCGGCATGCTCCTCGCCAGCCAACTGAAGATCCCGATCACCACCGACTACCGCCGGTTGCTCCGCCTGTCGAAGGTCGCCACGATCATCGACGTGACGGGCAACGAGGAGGTCGCCCGGGCGCTCCTCGCGCTCGATCGGCCCGAAGTGGCCGTGGTGGGCGGCCCTGGCGCCAAGTTCATGTGGCAGTTGATCGAGGAGCGGATCCGCAGCAAGGAGGAGATCGAGCGGCACCTCCGCGAGTACCAATCCCTCTACCGCCTGTACATGCGGGAGGTGCGGCACGCCATCAGCGAGGAGCGCACGCGCATCGCGCTGGACATCCACGACGGCCTGGTCCAGACCCTCGCGGGCTTGAGCTACAAGCTCGACCTCTGCCAGGAATTTCTGACGCTCGATCCCGTGCGGTGCGCGCGCACGCTGAAGGAGACCCAGGACGTGCTCAAGAGCGCGATCGAGGAGGCGCGGCAGGTGGTGTTCAACCTCAAGCCGCTCCACTTCGACCGCCTGGACCTGCACCCCGCGCTCAAGCACTACGCCAAGACCTACGCCAAGCAGTACCGGATCGCCACGACCGTCTCCCTCGCCGGCAGCGAAAAGAATCTCTACCCCAAGACCAAGATTTTCCTGTTCCGGATCATCCAGGAGGCGCTGTCGAACGTGCAGAAGCACGCCGGCGCCTCACGGGTCCACGTCGGGGTCGATATCGAGAAGACGTCGCTGACCGCCACGATCCGAGACAACGGCCAGGGGTTCGACCTCCCCGAGATCTCGAAGGACCCCGAGAAGTGGGCCTCGCTCGGCCTCAAGGGCATGTCGGAGCGCGCGCGGCTGCTCGGGGGACGGGTGCGGATCGACACCGCACCGGGCAAGGGCACGACGATCGCCGTCGACATCCCGCTTAAGAACAAGGAGTACGAACGCCTTGGCTAAGAAGATCAAAGTCCTCATCGCCGACGACCACCAGGTCGTCCGCGACGGCCTCTCCGCCATCCTCCAGACGAAGGACGACATCACGGTCGTCGGCGAAGCCCGCGACGGCGTGGAGGCCGTGGAGAAGGCGCGCCAGCTTCAGCCCGACGTCGTGCTGATGGACATCAGCATGCCGCGGATGAACGGCGTCGAGGCGACCCGGCGGATCAAGGAGCAGATGCCGCAGATCCGGGTCGTCGTCCTGACCATGTACGAGGAGGAGGAGTACATCTTCGACCTGGTGAAGACCGGCGTGTCGGGCTACCTCTTGAAAAACTCGGACTCGGCCTTGATCGTCAAGGCGATCCGCGCGGCCGCGAAGGGCGAGTCGTTCCTGCACCCCACGGTCGCGGGCAAGATCCTCACCGAGTTCACCCACCTCTCGGAGAACCGGGGCAAAAAACCGCCCAAGGGCAAGGCCGACCTCACGGAGCGCGAACAAGAGGTGCTGCAGCACATCGCCGAGGGCAAGACCAACAAGGAGATCGCGAACCAGCTCTCGATCAGCGAGAAAACGGTGAAGAACCACGTCCGCAACATCTTCCACAAGCTCGACGTGTTCGACCGCACCCAGGCCGCGATCACGGCGATCCGCCGCGGCATCATCCGCCTGGACATGAGTCCATAGGGATGGACGAGGCCGTCCGGGGGTACCTGCACTACCTCTCGGTCGAAAAAGGGCTGGCCCCCCTCACACTAGACGCCTACGGGCGCGACCTCGGCCGCGCGATCGCGCTGCTCGCCGACCAGGGCGTCGCGGCGTGGACGTCGGTCGACCGAAGCCACCTGCGCGCGTGCCTTGCGGCGCTCCACCGCCTCGGCCTGTCGCCGAGAACCGCCGCGCGCACGGTGACCACCCTGCGCGGGCTCTATCGGTTCCTGCTCAGAGAAGGGCGGGCGACGGCCGATCCAACCGTCGCGCTGGAGTCGCCCCGGCCGACGCTCCGCCTCCCCCACGCCCTCCCCGCGGACGACGTCGAACGCCTGCTCGCGTGCTCGCTCGGCGCCGCGCCGCGGGCCCTGCGCGACGAGGCGATGATCGAACTGCTGTACGCCACGGGCATGCGGGTGTCGGAACTGGTCGCCCTCCGCGTCGGCGACGTCAACTTCGAGGTGGGATACGTGACCCCGCTGGGCAAGGGGAACAAGGTCCGCATCGTGCCCATCGGCGACGCCGGCCGCGAGAAACTCTCGCGGTACCTCGGCCCCCCGCGCGACGCGCAGCTCGGCGGCCGCCCCTCGCCCCACGTCTTCATCAGCACCCGAGGCGGCGCGATGACCCGGCAGCGGTTCTGGCAGATCCTGCGCCGCTACGCCCGTCGAGCCGGCATCACCCGCGCCTTCTCCCCGCA
>MHEO01000073.1:11766-18763 GCA_001803875.1 Nitrospirae bacterium RIFCSPHIGHO2_01_FULL_66_17
CTCGTTCGCCACGCACCTCCTCACGCGCGGCGCCGACCTGCGTTCGGTGCAGGCCATGCTGGGCCACGCGCAAATCACCACCACCCAGATCTACACCCACGTCGCGCGCGAGCGGCTGAAGGCGCTGCACCAGAAGCTGCACCCAAGAGGATGAAAGAAAATCCCCCCTTGCCCCCCTTTTCCAAAGGGGGGATGGATTGCATTGCCCCCTTTTGCCCCCCCCTTTGACAAAGGGGGATGGGGGGATTTGATTCGTGCACGGGTGAGCCGCCGGCTCATGGAACTCGGCGTCTAGAACTCGAACCGCAACCCCAAAAGGACGGTGGTTCCACCGAGGTCCACGTCGCCCACGGGACCCGCGGCGGTGACGCTCGCCCGCTGCGCCTCGATCCTCAGCGAGGTCCGGGTGATCCCCCACTCCTCGGCCAGCCCCGCGGTCGCCGTGGGATCGAGCGCGTTGAGGAGGAGGTCGAACCCGCCGCGTCCCACCCAGCCGCCCGCCCCGCCGCGAATGGCGTCCTTGCCCTCGACCGCGAGATGGTAGATCACCCTCCGGTATCCCACTCCAAGAAACGGGACGAGCGTCTGGTCGGCCGATCCGCGAAGCGCGTATTCCACTCCCGCCGTGACCGGAACCAGCGTGAGGCGCTGCCGCTCGCTGCTCAGCGCCCCCGTGACGTCCCGCGCGAGGCTGTCGGCGGTCCAGTATCCCGCCTCCCCGCCGATCGACAGCCGAGGGGTCAGCGCGTACGAGCCGGCCAGCGTCGGCAGCCACCCGCCGCGCCGACCGTACTGTTCTTTCCACCCCTCGATCGCCGGCGCGAAATACCCGCCACCGACCGTAATCGACCATCGCTCCCGGTTGGGGGGCGGCTCGGGGTCGGCCGCCCTGGCGAACGACGGACACAGCGCGACGAGCAGGACACCGCACGCCGCGGCGCGCGCGAGCGCGTTACGCACCCACCCGCCTCCGTCGCCCCCGCGCGAGCACGACGACAACCGACGTCGCGGCAAGCACGACGATCCCCGGGACCCACGGCCAGCGCAGCCAGACCTTGGCGACACCGACCACCGGCCACAGCACGACCCGAGCGGCCGCGCGCAGCATCCCGGAGCGGCGGATCGCGTCGGCGGCCGGCGGGCTCCACGTCTGGTAGGCCGCGATGAACGCGCGCCCCGCAACGTGGGGAGCAAGGTGGCGGTCGCGCCACGCCCGCAGCACGTCGACCTCGGGAGCCATCGCCGAACCGTACGCCGCGGTGGCGATGAAACACCCGCCCGTGTCCTCCAGCCGAGGAAACCCGACGACCAACTGGGGCCTCGCGGCGACCTCTCCTGACAACGCGCTCGCCGCCGGCACGCCATACTCCCCGCGGCTCTGGTCGGACGGCGGGCTCGCTTTCGTCGCCGTCGTCGAGGTGACCGGCGTTCCATACAGCGTCCGCACGACGGCGGACAGGGTGGGCGTGACCACTGCCTTGACCGCGACGTAGTACGTCACGCCGTTGGTGAGCCCCTCGAGGGTGTATTGCGTCGCCCTGACGTTGTCGGCGACCAGCGTCCCGGCCCCCGAAACGATCCCGCTGTAGACCTGATATGAGGTGGCCCCCGACACGGCGTCCCAGCTCAGCTTGAGACGGCCGTCGCCCGTCCGCGCGGTCAACCCGGTCGGCGCGGCGGGCGCGGTTACGGCGGGGTCCAGACCGCTCAACGGCTGGGTGCACGGAACGGTCGGACACATGGCGACGACATCGCGGTTGATGGGGGACGTCCCCTCGGTCGCCGATCCGGTATAGACGTCGCCCGACGGAATCAACGGCGCGGCGAAGGAAACACGGTACCCCGACACGCCGTAATCGGCGTTGGCCGTCCACGACACGGTGCAGGTGATACCGAGGGCCGTGCACGCGACGCCGACGCCCCCGGGCCGGAACGGCACGGTGGGCGCGTACAGCCCGCCGTACGCGCCGAGGTCGCTGGCAGAGCCGTCGAACGAATCCGTGACCGCCGGACTGCCCAGGTCCTTCGCCGGAGATCCCGACTTGAGATGAAAATCGAGGTTGGCCGAGTCGACGAACAGGGGATCCTTGTCGAGAATCGCCGAGGTTCCCTCCGTCCCGCGATTCGGGGTCTGGAAAAAGAGGGTGTACGAAACCAGCGTCGAGGGCGTCGCCGCGCCGATACCCGTCCCCGACACGGCGGACAGGATGGTGTTCTTGATCGCGCTGACCGTGGCGGAGGGACACGAGATCCCGTCGGTCACGGCATAGATCGTTGTCTGGAGGATCTCCGTCATCCCGGCCGTGCAGCGAATCGCGGCGGTCGACGACGTGATCGCCAGGTTCCAGAGGTTCACCGTCCCGCCGTCGACCGCAACGCCGGTATCGCCGCCTTTAAGAATAAGTCTCTTCAGGGTGGCGGCGGTCGCCCCGGCGGTCACCCGGATCACGGGTTCGCCGCTCACGCCCTCCAGGACAACTTTCTCGCCATCCGCTGCTTGGATTGTGAGGGGCTTGTCGACGATGAAGGTTCCGCCGTACGTCCCGCCCAGGACGGTGAGCACGTCGTTCGACGCGGCGGCGCGGACGGCGTCGGCCACCGCCGACCGCCCGCCGGACACGGTGGTCTGGGCCGCCCTGGCGTCAGTGGTCGGGCTCGTCAATGCCGCGACGGCCAGCAACCCCCATCCAAGGGCTCTCGCGGGCACGGTGGCTCGATTGCGGGACACGGAACGAGGGTCAGTAGCTGAGCAACGACAGGACGTGGTGGTCCTTGAGCTTCTCGCGGCCGCGGAGCTCGACCAGTTCGATCAGGACGGCGATGCTCACCACCAGGCCGCCCAGTTCCTTGACGAGGTGCACGGTGGCGGCCATGGTGCCGCCGGTCGCCAGCAGGTCATCGACGATGAGCACACGCTCGCCGGGGTCGATGGCGTCCTTGTGAATCGCGAGCGAGTTGGAGCCGTACTCGAGATCGTACTTGCGCTCGTAGACCTCGGCGGGCAGCTTCCCCGGTTTGCGCACCGGCACGAAGCCGGCGCCCAACTGGATCGCCAGCGGCGCGCCGAAAATGAACCCGCGCGACTCGATGGCCACCACCTTGGTCACGCCCTCGCCCCGGTAGAACTCGGCGAGACGGTGGACGACGCGCGAGAACCCGCCCGCGTCGCGGAGCAGGGTCGTGATGTCGTAGAAAAGAATCCCTTCCTTGGGAAAGTTGGGCACTTCCCGGATTTTCGTCTTTAAATCCATGGACCCGTCAGATGATCTGATCGGCGGTGATCGACTTGTTGGTGATCACGCCACGCAGCTTGGTGAGCGCCCCCGCTTCGATCTGGCGGACGCGCTCGCGTGTGAGCCCGAAGACCTTGCCGATCTCTTCCAGGGTGTGGGGCTCGTCCCCGTCCAGCCCGAAGCGCATGACGAGCACCTTCTGCTCGTTGGGCTTGAGGATCTTCATCCAGCGGATGATGTCCTCCCGGCGGCGGATGCCCTCGGTGGTGGCCGCGGGCGAAATCTGCGAGGTGTCCTCGATGATGTCCTTGAGCGAGGTGTCCTGCGCGTTCCCGATGGGGCTTTCCAGCGAATAGGTCTTGCGGATCAACTGCTGGAGATGGACCACCTCTTCCACGGGCACCCGGAGGCGCCGGGAAAGTTCCTGTGCGTTCGGATCCCGGTCGTATTCCTGCATCAGCGCGTCGACCGCCTGCAAGTAGTGATTGACCTTTTCGACGACGTGCACCGGCAGGCGGATCAGCTTGCTCTGGTTGATGATCGCGCGTTCGATCGACTGGCGGATCCACCACGAGGCGTAAGTGGAGAACTTGAACCCGCGCCGGTAGTTGAACTTCTCGACCGCCTTGATCAGGCCGATGTTCCCCTCCTCGAGCACGTCGGAAAACGGCAGGCCCCGGTTGATGTAGCGTTTGCCGATGCTGACCACGAGGCGGAGATTGGATTCGATCATCTGCTCGCGGGCCTTGGCGTCGCCCTTTTCGATCAGCTTGGAGAGCCGCTGCTCGTCCGCGAACGTCAGGAGGGTGGAACGGCGGATCTCCTTGAGGTAGCTCTTGACGGCGTCCATCGCGCCGCCGGGCTCCGCACGCTCCTCCTCCGCCTCGTTCTCGATGACGGCTTCTTTGGCCTCGAACTCGACCGGCTCCTCGCCGTCGGCGGCGCCCCCGGTCTCTCCGCCGGCCTCGCCGTCCGCCTTGACGGGGAATTCGTCCTCGGCGGTCGGCTCGGCGCCATCCTCCCGCTCGGAGGGATCGAGATCCTTCGGCTTCCGGGGCCGTTTCCGGACGAGCGTTCTCTGTGGACCTGGTTTAGCCAACCGTGAATCCTCGCACGCCGGACGTTCCGTCCTGCCATCGCACGTCGACCGCGTCGACGCGCGCAGCGGGCGGGCCGATCCGCAACCGACCGATGAGCATCTCGATGCCCTCGCGGGTTCCCTCAAGCCGGACTTCCACCCGGCCGTCCCGCAAATTCTTCACGTGGCCGCTCAACTCGAGCCGCCTCGCCTCCGCGGCCGCGAACTGGCGATACCCCACGCCATGCACCCGTCCGCTCACGAAGACCGTCGCCTGAGACGTCTTCGGATCACTCATGGGCCGGGAAAACGTCGGGGTGAGAGGATTTGAACCTCCGACACCTAGCTCCCGAAGCTAGTGCGCTACCAGGCTGCGCCACACCCCGTTCGTCATTCGTCAACCCCACTCCTCATTTGCCCTCCCCCCTTGCGGGGGAGGGTAAGGGTGGGGGGTACTCAGTTCCACGTTTCAAGCCGCATCCCGTGGGCCTCGGCCACGCCCGGGTGGACCACCCGCCCACGGAACAGGTTGAGGCCCGCCGCCAGGGCCGGGTCCTCTCGCAGCGCCGCCTCCACGCCCTTCTGGACGAGTCGGATCACATATGGCAGCGTGACCGACGTGAGGGCCTGCGTCGACGTCCGCGGTACCGTGCCCGGCAGATTGGCGACGCCGTAATGAATCACGCCGTGCATCGTGTAGACCGGATTCGCCTGCGTGGTCTTCCGAGCCGTCTCCACGCAGCCGCCCTGGTCGATCGACACGTCGACGATCACCGATCCCTTGCGCATCTGCGCCACGGTCTGGCCGGTGACCAGGTGCGGCGTCCGCGCGCCCGCCACCAGCACCGCGCCGACGACCAGGTCGGCCTGCACCACCGCCGCGTGAATCGTTTCGGCGCTGGCGATCAGGGTCGTGATCCTGCCGCCGAACAGGTCGTCCACCCCCCGCAAGCGGTTGGGATCCTGTTCGAGCACGGTGACGCGCGCCCCCATCCCGGTCGCCATCTTCGCGGCGCTGGTTCCCACCGTCCCCCCGCCAAGGATCGTCACGCGCCCGCGCTCCACGCCGGGGATGCCGGACAGCAGGACCCCGCTGCCCCCGTTGGTCCGCAGCAGGTAACTCGCGCCGACCTGCACCGACAACCGCCCGGCGATATCGCTCATGGGGCGCAGCAGCGGCCGCACGCCGTCGGCCTGCGTCACCGTCTCGTACGCGATCCCGACGACCTCGGACGCCAGGAGCGCCTCGGTCAACCCCCGATCCGCGGCCAGGTGCAGGAACGTGAACAGCGCCTGCCCCTTCTGGATCCACGGGTATTCCTTGGGGAGCGGCTCCTTGACCTTGACGACCAGGTCGGACATCCGGTAGACCGCCTCGGTCGAGGCCGCGAGCAGCGCGCCCGCCTCCTCGTAGGCGCGGTCCGCGTAGCCGCTGCCCTCGCCCGCCCCGCGCTCGACGAACACTTGGGCGCCGAGCTTGGTCAGCGCCCGCACCCCGCCCGGCGTCATGCCGACCCGGTACTCGTGCTCCATCACTTCTCGCGGAACGCCGACCTTCATCGAGCCTCCCCGAGGATCGCAGCCGTCCAAGTTCGGGCAGGGTAGCAGGTCGTGACGCGAAAAGTCAAACGGGGATTGGCGCGCTGACCATGGGGCCGTCGCACACGCGGGAACTCAATCCATCGTGGCGCCGCCGCAGAGGTTGAGGGCCTGGCCGGTCATCCCCGCGGCGTCGTCCGAGGCGACGTAGACGGCGAGCGCGCCGACCTCGCGGGGGTCGATGAAGCGCTTGAGCGGGACCGCGGCCTCCGCCTGGCGACGAAACTCGGCTTCGGAGACGCCCATCGCGCGCGCGCCGTTCGCGATCCCCTGCTCGGCCATCGCCGTCTCCACCCAGCCGGGACAGAGCGCATTCACCGTGATGCCGCGCGGCGCGAGTTCGAGCGCCAGCGAGCGCGTGAGGCCGATCACGCCGTGCTTGGACGCGCAGTAGGCCGCGTAGCCCGGCACGCCGAAGCGGCCGAGGACCGACGAGAGGTTGATGATCCGGCCGCGCGCGCGGTCCTGCATGCGCGGCGCGACGGCCTTGGTGACGAGGTACATGCCGGTGAGGTTGGTGGCGATGATCTCGTGCCAGAGGGCGTCGTCGGGATCGGTCAGCACGGTGATGCCGGAGACGCCCGCGTTGTTCACGAGGATGTCGATCGCCCCCCACCGCGCGGCGAGCGACTCAACTCCGCGCGCGACCGACGCCCGGTCGGTCACGTCCATCACGACCGCCGTCACCCGCTCGCCCGAAGGGTTCAACTCCCGCGCCGCGCGCTCGAGCCGCACGGCGTCCCGGGACGCAATCGCGACCCTGGCCCCCTCGGCGACGAACGCCGCCGCAATGGCCCGCCCGATCCCCGTCCCCCCGCCCGTCACCAGCGCTGTTCGATCCCGTAACCGCATAGGGGATGCCTCCACGTTTCGGTCGATGAGGCCTCGATGATAGGCGGGCCAGACGGCCAAATCAAGGATCGGTCAGGCCGGAGCTGCGGGAAACGAACGACGATGCGGGAAAAGGGAGCGTCAGCGATTGACGACGGTCCTTCGCGGCGGCTCGGCTTCATGCCGCCAATAGTCCGGCGGGAAGTCGTCGACCTGGATCGCCTCCCGCCGGGCCGCGGCGGCGTCGCGGATCGCA
>MHEO01000074.1 GCA_001803875.1 Nitrospirae bacterium RIFCSPHIGHO2_01_FULL_66_17
TCCGCCTTGCATCTGACCCTTCCTGAACAGGCTCCGACACCACAATGCTCGGACGCACTCCTAATTCGTTTCGCCGGGCCGGACGGGGCCGCGCATGGCCTTTTTGCCGGCCTGACGGCGTTTGTCCTCGAGCATTTTGGCGCGGGCGCGGCGGGAGCGGCGTCGCTTTTGGCGGCGGACCTTCTCGATGCGCTGCTGCTCGGCGCTCTGCTCGCCCAGCCGCTGCCGCTCGATCTTGTCGAGGAGGATGCGGCGGGCGTAGAACCGGTTCATCGCCTGGGAGCGGGTCTTTTGGCAGCGCACCGTGACGCCCGAGGGGCGGTGCGTCAGCGCGACGGCGGTGGCGGTCTTGTTGACGTGCTGGCCGCCCGGGCCGGAGGATCGGACGAAGGTTTCCTCCAGATCCTCCTCGCGGATCCCCAGACGCGCCATCCGCGCCAGCAGCTCGTCCTCTTTGAGCGGCGAAACGGAAAACATGGCCATCGTCACTCTCCCTCGCCCCGTGTTGTACCACGAGCGTGCCCGGCCGCGCCGCTCTCCCACAGCCACGTGACCTTCACCAGGTACGCCGCCGCCGAGCCTTGAAGATCGGACGTCGGGTTGGCGATCAGGTGGACGTAGCTCCCGGATCGGTATTCCCACGCGACGCGGAGATTCGCCGCCAGCGCGCCGCGCTCGTCGTCGTGCTGGACGAGCGCGTTCAGAACCAGGCGGTTGGTCAGCGCCCAGCGGGCGTCGCCCGAGATGATCCGGGCGGTGAAGTCGCCCTGCGGCACGCGGACCCACTCCACGTCGATCGCGCCGCCCAGCGAGAGCGTCCCCGCCGGCGCGATGGTGCATTGCACGTTGAGCGACGTCTTTCGTCCGCCGTAGAAGCCGCCCCATAACACGCTGACGAGCCCCGACACCGGGCGGCTGGTCGCGCTGGCGACGTACGCGTTCCAGTGGTGATACCGGTAATCGCCGGCCGGGATGGTCAGCCCGGGGCGGAGGTCGAACGGGTCCTGCAACCGCTCCACCTGCGGGTCGTAGCTCAGGAGAATGGTGTCGCCGCTGCGGAAATTGGCGAGGACGCGCTGGTACTGGCTGCGATACAGCATCGTGCCGGTCGTGTCGGTCTGGTACGTCAGCTCGGTTTTCGCGCCGACCTCCAGCACGGGGCCGGAGGCGGGGCGGGGCCGGACGTCGACGTAGGCGACGGTCTCGTCGAGGTCGGTCTGGCGCACGAATCCCAGACGGGGGTTGAAGCGTTCGTCGGTCCGCAGATGGTTGAGCTTGATCCGCCAGAAGGGATCGCGGTACTGGGCCTGGGCGAACGCCGCGTAGCCGGGTCGAACGTCATCCGGGCCGTCGGTGCGCAGCCAGAAGCCGTCGGTGGTGAGCTGCGGGGTCGGGTTGTAGGCGGCGTCGGCCCCGACGGTGTGGAACGCGGTCCCGCCGACCTCCTCCCGGCGCGTGCCGATCACGCCGATCTGGGATCGCACCCCGAGGTCGCGCGTCAGGCGGACGACGCCGAATCGCTCGGCGGGCGCGTCGTCGGCGCGACTCTGCATCGTCAGCAGGCCCACGCCGTAGCGCCCGACCTTGCCCGTCACCTTGCCGCCGCCCCACAGGGGAACGGGTCGGCCCGCGGCGTCGAGGCCGATCCGCCGGGAGAAGAAGGGTTGGAGCTGCCCCGAGAGCCCGAATTCGTATTCGCCCCTGCCTTCGAGAAAGAACGCGCGGCGTTCGGGGAAGAACAGCGGGAACCGATTCAGCTTCACCTGCAGGCGGTCGGCCTCGGTCTCGGCAAAATCGGTGTTGACGGTCAGATCGAGCGCGAGGTCCGGCGTGATCCCGTAGCGGAGATCGGCGCCCGCGTCGTGATCGACGTCCCACCGCGCCGGGCCCGTCGAGCCCGCGCCGTAGGCGCCCTTGACGTACGGCGTGACCGCGAGCCGCCGGCGGCCCGCGCCGACGGCCACGCCCTCCAGATGTCCCGCGCGCGACAGCTCGTTGAGGGTCTGCTCGGGCGTGAGCGGGTTCCAGAACGAGGTCTCCCGAAGATGCGGGATCGTCCGGCGAAACTGGATGCCCCAGGTCGCGCCGGCGGTCGGGTGGAAGCTCAGCGTGTCGAATGGCAGCCGGAACTCGACGGCCCAGCCGGTCGGCGTGCGCCGGGCCGCGACGTCCCAGAGACCGTCCCACGCCCGGTTGATGAAGGCGCCCTCGCGGGTGATGATCGCGTCGACTTGCGCGCCGAGCGGATTGGTCTCGAAGAGAAAGCCGTTCTGGTGATCGTGGTAGGTGTCGACGAGCACCGCGAACGCGTCGCTGCGCGAGAGCTCGGCGTCGCGGTGGCGCTCATCGGCCCGGATCAAATCCGGATCGGGGTCGTCGAGCCGCGCGGCGACGTAGAGCGCCGCCTCGTCGTGGGCGACCCACACGGTCGTGGCGCCGACCGCCGGCAGGCCGGGATCCGGCGTTTGTTGGATGAAGCCGTCCGTGCCAGGGGACTCGGTCCACGCCGCCTCGTTCAGGACGCCGTCGACGACGATCGAACCCGGCGGGACCGCGCGCGCCGCCATCGACGGTTTGGACGGTTCGGCGGCCCACCCGGGGCAGACCGCGAGCGCAACACACGCCGCGGCTAGGCCGACCCGCGGAAGAATCAACCCGCTGCCCCCCCCTCAGCCCGTCTCGCCGGACTCGACGAAGTCGTCCAGGCTCAAGAGCCCCTTGCGGAGGCGTTCTTTCATCGCGGGTTCGACGTCGGGATGGGCCAGGAGGACGTGCAGCGCCTCGCGGATCCCGTTCTTGGAGTAGGGGAGCAGCGAGACGTTGTAGGTGCGGCGCAGGAGCGAGACCGGGTCGGGGCTGTCGAGGACCGCGCTCCGGTACTCTTCTTCGGTGTCCCAGCGGGGGTGTGATCGCGCGGCGAGTTCCTCCAGCGTGTCGCCGTAGGCGTTGACGATAATGACGGCTTCTTCCGGAGTCAGTTGGGACACGGCGTCGAGCGATCCTCGATCGCTCGGACCATAGCACGATCATCCGGCGCCTGGCAAGCCGGGCCATCCGCCCTTGTCATTCCCGGGATTCGTTTTTATAATGACGGTATGTCGCGTCGAATCGGTGCCGTCCGCGCCGGATGGCATATCGGGATGTGGCTCGCGGCGGCGATCGGGGCGGCGGCCTCCGCGTCGGCCGCCGCGGAGGTGCCGTTCGGGCACGGGGAGCGCCTCGTCTACGAGATCGCCTGGTTCAGTCTGGTCGGCGGCACGGCCTCCCTCGCCGTGGAAGAGGCCGACCAGGACGGGACGCCGATCTTCCGGCTGCGGTCGGTCGCGAAATCGAACTCGTTCGTGTCGATGTTTTTCCCGGTCGAGGACCGCATCGAGAGCCTGGTCGACCGGGAGACGCTGGCCGCGCTCCGCCTCGACGTCAAGCAGCGCCAGGGGGACCGGCGCCGCGAGCGCGTGACCGTGTTCGACCAGGTCAATCACGTCGCCACCGTCGTCAAGAACGGCGAGCGAAAGATGCTCGACATCCCGCCGAGCGCTCAGGATTCCTTGTCCTGTTTGTACTATTTTCGCAGTCTTCCGAAGATCGGGGTCGGGGAGACCGTCACCATCGACGTGCACGAGAGCAACAAGAACTGGCGGCTGGGCATCGTCGGACTCAATCGCGAACGGGTGAGGACGGGCGCGGGCGAGTTCGACGCGATCCGCGTGCGGGCGCAGGTGGAATTCGAGGGCGTGTTTCTGGACCGCGGCGACGTGTACATCTGGTTCACCGACGACGAGCGGCGGCTGCCGGTTCGCATGGAGAGCAAGATCAAGATCGGCCGGATCAGCGCCAACCTCATCGAATACGAACCCGGGCCGCGCCCCGTGTCGCAGGCGATGCCGTGAATGGGAAACCGGCGTCACCCGCGTGTCCGATCTGCGGCCATGAGGTCGCCGACCCCAAGACCTCGCCGTTCTGCGGCGCGCGGTGCCGCGACATCGATCTCGGCCGCTGGCTGAACGGATCGTACCGCATGCCCGGCCCGCCGGCGCCGCCCCCGACCGCCCCGCCGGAGACCGAACAGAGCGACGGATCGGCCGCCGACGTCCCGTCGTCGTGAGCGCCGCGGCTTGTCTTTCGCGCCCGCGTTCGCTACAGTAAAGCCTCGCGACGGAACGATGGACATCACCTACCGGGAAGGCGAACCGCTCGACGTGGACCAACTCCGGCGGCTGTACGAGCAGGCGCCGTGGGCGCGCGGGCGATCCACGGACGGCATCGCGCGGATGCTGGCGAACACCGATTATTATTTCACCGGCTGGGACGGCCCGCGGTTGGTCGCGTTTGCGCGGGTCCTGACCGACGGGATCTACCGCGCCACCCTGTGGGACGTGGTGGTCGATGCGGCGTACCAGGGGCGCGGCGTGG
Organism: Nitrospirae bacterium RIFCSPHIGHO2_01_FULL_66_17; assembly: GCA_001803875.1. Classification (GTDB taxonomy): domain Bacteria; phylum Nitrospirota; class Nitrospiria; order 2-01-FULL-66-17; family 2-01-FULL-66-17; genus 2-01-FULL-66-17. Next base: position 4,414 of record MHEO01000074.1, read on the forward strand.
GCGAGGGGTTGATGGGCGTGATTCTGTCGCACCCGGTGCTGTCCCGCGTGGAGAAGTTCTGGCTCAACACCCGCGACAAGCAGAAGTTCTACGAGCGGTTTGGGTTTGTCTCGAGTTCGCAGGGCATGGTGCGCGAGCTGGGAGCCTGTCCATGATGGGCCATCTGCGGCGTTGTCGCTGCGCTCCGGTCCTCACGTACGAACCAGTACGCTGCGGTCCGGTGCTCGCTCCGCCTTGCATCTGGCCCATCCTGAACAGGCTCGAACGGTCGATGACTCGGCACGGTCGATGACTCGGATGGACTCCTAGCATGATCAACGAGGCGCGGATGACGGACGAGCTCATGGCGCTCGTGCGGATCGACAGCCTGTCGCGGCGCGAGGGGGCGATCGCCAAGCGGCTCGCGGCCGATCTCGCGGCGTTGGGGGCCGAGGTGTCCGTCGACGACGCCGGCGAGCGCGTGGGGGGCGAGACGGGCAACGTGATCGCGCGCCTTCCGGGGACGCTCCCCGGGTCCGGGATCGTGCTCTCCGCGCACATGGATACCGTGGTGCCGGGCGAGGGCGTGGTGCCGGTGCGCGAGGGCGGGCGGATCCGCAGCGATGGCCGGACGGTCCTGGGCGGCGACGACAAATCGGGCGTGGCGATCATCATGGAGGTGTTGCGCACGCTGGTCGAGCGGCGGATCCCGCACGCGGGGGTCGAGGTCGTGTTCACGATCTGCGAGGAGGTCGGCCTGCTGGGGGCCAAGCATTTCGCGGTGGACCGGCTTAAGGCCAAAGACGGCCTCGTGCTCGACAGCGACGACGCGAGCTTTCTGTTCACCAAGGGGCCGGCGGCCGATCGGCTGGAGTTCACCGTCACGGGGCTCGAAGCCCACTCCGGGATCTGCCCCGAGCGCGGGATTTCCGCGATCCAGGTGGCGAGCGAGGCGATCGCGGGCATGCGGCTGGGGCGCGTCGATCGGGAGACCACGGCCAATCTGGGGGTCATCCACGGCGGGGCGGCGGCCAACATCATTCCCAAGGAGACCGTCATCCGCGGCGAGGCGAGGAGCCTCGACGAAAAAAAACTCGACGAGCAGACGACGCACATGCGCCGCCGGTTCGCCGAGGCGGCGGCCCGGCACGAGGTGACGGTCGACGGCGTGGTCCATCGGGCGCGCGTGGCCGAGGTGGTCGAGCGCGATTACGACCGGCTCCACGTGCCGGAGGATTCCGCGATCGTGCGCGACGTCCTCCGGGCGGCGCGCCAGGTGGGCGCGCCGGTGACCACCCGCGCGACCGGCGGCGGCTGCGACGCGAACGTGTTCAACGCCAAGGGCCTGCAGATCGCCAACCTCGGCACGGGCATGCGGGCCATCCACACGCGGAAGGAGTACCTGCTGATCGACGAGTTCATCCGGTCGGCGCGGATCGTGCTGGAGACCGTGCGCCTGCATGGGATGGGGTGATCACGGGCAAAGGAGGACGACGATTCAACTCAAAGACAAAATCGCGCTGGTGACGGGCGGGGGACGGGGCATCGGGCGGCACATTGCGTTGGCGATGGCCTCCGAAGGCGCCGACGTGGTGATCGTGGCTCGAACGGAACGCGAGATCAAGCCGGCGGCCGACGAGGTGATCGCGCTCGGCCGGCGCGCCCTGGCGATTCCGACCGACGTGAGCGACGAGGCGAGCGTGGCCGCGTGCGTCGCGGCGGCGGAGCGAGCGTTCGGGCGCGTGGACATCCTGGTGAACAGCGCATCCGTGACGTACATCGAGCCGCTGGTCTCGACCAGCTCGGAGCATTGGCGCCGCACGATGGACGTGAACGTGACCGGCGCGTTCTTGATGACCAGGGCCGTGCTCACCGGCATGCTGCGGCGCAACGAGGGGCGCGTCATCATGATCGCTTCGACCGCCGGCCTCGAGGGCGTGCCGAACTTCGCGGCGTTTTCGGCGTCGAAGTTTGCCGTGATCGGCCTGACGCGGGCGCTGGCCAAGGAGATCGAGGAATCGGCCGTCACGGTCAACGCGCTGTGCCCGGCGCTGGTGGGCACCAAGGGCGGCGCGCCCAAGCCCGCCCGGGGACGAAAGACCAAACCGACATCCGACATCGCCGACGTCGCCGTCTTTCTCGCGAGCGAGGCCGCGCGGGCGGTCACCGGCGCCGCGATCGAGGTGTCGTGGCGAACGTGACGATCCGTCCCCCCGGCCGATCGCCCGCGTCCATCCCAATCGATCTCCTGCTGTTCGATCTCGACGGCACGTTGGCGGACACCAAGGCGGACATCGCCACGGCGGTCAACCTCACCCTGCGCGAGTACGGCCTGACGCAGCACCCGCCTGAGCAGATTTACGCGTTCGTCGGCGACGGCGTGCGGGCGCTCCTGGCGCGGGCGTTCGAGAGCCGCGGGGCGGAGGCGTTCGAGGACGCGCTCGCGGTGTTCCGCCGCCACTACCTCGACCACCTGCTCGACGCGACCCGTTTCTACCCCGGCGTGTCCGAGGTGCTCGACCACTTCGCGGACAAGAAGAAGGCGATCGTGACCAACAAGCCGATCGAGTACACGCTGAAGCTGATCGAGGGCCTCAAGGCCCGCGACGTGTTCGACGCGATCCTCGGCGCGAACAGCACGCCGCACATCAAACCCCATCCAGGTATGATCCTGAAAGTCCTGGAGGATCTCCGCGTCGCGCCCGACCGCGCGGTGATGGTCGGGGACAACGTCAACGACATCCTCGCGGCGCGGGCGGCGGGCGTCGCCTCGGTTGCGGTCGGGTACGGCTTGGGGGACCCGGGCACGCTGAAAGCGGCGAACCCGGACTGGTTCTGCGAGCGCATCGAGGATCTCATGAGGCTGGTGCATTGAGCGCGACGATGGGCGCGGCGATGGGCAGGTGGTCTCTCGGGGTGGCGTTCGTTCTGCTCTGCGCGGGGTGCGTTCCGCACCGGCAAACCGCCGTGGAACTGCAGGAGGCGCTCGCGTGGTTCCCCCCGACCGGGGAGGGCGAGGCCTGGCCGCCGGCGTCGAGCCCGCCGCCGGCGATGCCCCCGGGTCCCGTGGCGATCGTGATCGCGTGGGTTCCGGCGGAGGCGCCGCGGGGCGAAGCGCCCAAACGGGTGTCCAAGACGGCGCGCGAACGGTGGCTGGCGTCGCTCCGCGACGGGATCGCGCGCAGCGCCCGGGCTTCGCGGGTCGAGGCGGCGCCGCCCGAGCTCTTCGAGGAGGGGTTCACCCTGAAGGGCGTGCGGGCCGTTGCGGAGGAGCACGGGGCGCAACTCGTCGTGCTCTTCGCGATCGAGGTCGATCGCAAGCGGCACAACACGTTCGATCCCGGCACGGGCGCGACGGGAGAGGGTTCCCGCGTCCGGAACGTGATGGAGGTGGTGTCGACGGTCCGGGTCCTCGGCGTGACGCCCGCGGGCGAGCCGGTGCTCTCGGGCTGGAAGATGGGGTACGACACGGCCTCCGATCACGTGAGGAGCATGGATGAGGTGGAGGAGGTGTCCAACCGGGTGGCGATCGAGGAGATTGCTGATCTCGTCGACATTCGTCTGAAGCAGCTCGAATCGGGGAGGAACCGGACACGATGACCGCCATGATCAGGCGCCTGAGGAGCGCGGCGCGTGTGGCGATCGCCGTCGCCATCGCGCTCCTCCCGTCCGCGGCGACGGCGGGGTCGCTTCTGGAGGGCCGGGTGATCGATCGGACGCTCGCCAACGGGATGCGCGTCCTTCTCGTCGAGCGCCCCGCCGTGCCCACCGTGTCCTACAACGTCACCTTCCGGGTCGGCTCGGTGAACGAGCGGACCGGGGAGAGCGGTCTCGCCCATCTCTTCGAGCACATGGCGTTCAAGGGCACGACCACGATCGGCACGAAGGATTATGCGCGCGAGCGGCCGCTGCTGGACGAGATCGACCGGCTCGCGCTCGAGATCCAGGCCGAGCAGGACAAGGGGCGGGCGGCCGACGCGACGCGGCTCGCCGAGCTCCGGACACGGTTCGAGGCTCTGCAGGACGAGGCGCGCGCGCTCGTGGCGCCCAACGAGCTGGGCATCGTCTACGACCGGAACGGCGCGGCCGGGTTAAACGCGAGCACGGGCGTGGACGTGACCCGGTACACCGTCAGCCTGCCCGCGAATCGCCTGCCGTTGTGGGTCGCGGTCGAGTCGGACCGGATGACCCGTCCGGTTTTTCGTGAATTTTACACCGAGCGGGCGGTGGTGCAGGAAGAGCGCCGGATGCGGGTGGACAACAACCCTGGCGGGAAGCTCTACGAGGCCTTCGCGGCGGCGGCGTTCACGGCGCACCCGTATGGGGTCCCGACGATCGGGTGGGCGTCGGACGTCGATCACCTGACCGCGCCCCGGGCGCGCGAGTTCTTCGACCGGCACTACGGGCCGGCCAACGCCGTGATCGCGATCGTCGGCGACCTCGACGCCGAGAAGACCTTCCAACAGGTGGCGGCCGCGTTCGGCGCGATCCCCGCCCGGCCGGCGCCGCCCCCGGTCGTCACCTTGGAACCGGCGCAGGCGGGCGAGCGGCGGATCGAGGTGGAGTACGACGCCCAGCCGCAGATGTTGATCGGGTATCACAAGCCCGACATCAACGACCCCGACGACCCCGTGTTCGACGTGATCGAATCGCTGCTTTCGTCGGGGCGGACGTCGCGTCTCTACACGTCGCTGGTCAAGACGCGGCAGATTGCGGTGGCCGCCTCCGCGTCGTCGGGCGAGCCCGGCGCGCGCTACCCCAATCTCTTCACGCTCGAGGCCGTGCCACGGGCCCCGCACACACTCGACGAGGTCGAGGCGGCGCTGCTCGCCGAGGTGGACCGCCTGCAGCGCGAGGACGTGCCCGCCCGCGAGTTGGACAAGGTGCTCAACCGCCTGGACGCCGCCCTGATCCGCTCGTTGCAATCCAACAGCGGCCTGGCCTCGCAGCTCGCGTACTTCGAGGCAGTGGCCGGCGACTGGCGCTACCTGCTCCGCATCCGCGACCGCATGGCGGCGGTGAAGGCCGAGGACGTCCGCCGGGTCGCCGCCGCGTGGCTCGTCAAGCGCAACCGCACGGTGGCGCGCCTCGTGCCGCCCGTCGTCGAGAAGGCGGCGCCGTGAGGGCGCGCGTTGAACGGCACCAACAAGCGGCCGTTGAACGGCACCAACAAGCGGCCGCGTTCGTCTTCCTCGCGCTCGTCCTGCTCGGGCCGGTCGCGACCGCCCGCGCCGCCGAGCCCTCGACCCCCGCGGATCCCCGCGCGATGACGTTCCCCACGGTGTCGTTTTCGCCGCCGAAAGCCAAGCGGATGGTCCTCCCCAACGGCCTTATCCTCTATCTGTTGGAAGACCACGAGCTGCCGCTCGTCACGCTGTCGGCCATGATCCGCACCGGGAGCCTCTACGAACCCGCGGACAAGGTCGGCCTCGCGGCGCTGACCGGCACGGTCATGCGCACCGGCGGGACGGCGTCGCTCGGCGGGGACGCGTTGGACGACGAGCTCGAATTCGTCGGGGCCGAGATGGGGTCGGGGATCGGTAGGGACGCAGGGTCGGCGTCGCTCAACGTGCTCAAGAAGGACCTTGCCCGCGGCGCGGCTCTGTTCGCCGACATGCTGATCCGGCCGGCGTTCGCGCCCGACAAGGTCGATCTCGCGAAGAAGCAGGCGATCGAGGGCATCCGCCGCCGCAACGACCACCCGGCGTCGATCGCGTCGCGCGAGTTCAACAAACTGCTCTACGGCGCCGATCATCCCTACGGCCGGGAGAGCACCGAGGCCACGATCAACGCGATCACGCGCAACGATCTGGTCGCGTTCCATCGCCGGTATTACCATCCCAACGCCACGATGATCGCGGCCACGGGGGACTTCGACCGCGACGACCTGGTCAAACAGCTCATCCGCGCGTTCGGGCCGTGGAAACCCGAGAAGGTGACGTATCCCGCGGTCCCGCCCGTGAGGGACCAGCCGGCGCCCTCCGTCAATTCCATTCGGCGCGACGTGACCCAGACGCAGGTCCGCATGGGCCACTTGGGCATCAAGCAGGCCGACCCCGACTACTTCGCCTTGTCCTTGCTGGACGACATCCTGGGCGGGCAGGCGTTCTCCAGCCGGCTCTTCCGCGAGGTCCGCACGAAGGCCGGCCTGGCCTACTCGGTGGGGAGCGCGGTGATCCCGGGCAACTTCGACCGGGGATCGTTCTTCCTCTACGCGCAGACCAAGGCGGGCTCGACGGCGCAGGCGATCTCGGCGATGAAGGCCGAGCTGGAGGGGATGGTGGCCGCGCCGGTGCCCGAGCGGGAGTTGGAGGAGGCGAAGCAGGCGTTCCTCAACTCCTTCGTCTTCTCGTTCTCCAGCTCCGCGCAGATCGTGAACCGCCAGATGTCGCTGGAGTATTACGGCCTGCCCGCCGACTTCCTGGAGCGCTTCCGCGCGAACGTCGAAAAGGTCACCACGAAAGACCTCGCCCGCGTCGCCCGCACACATTTGCATCCGGACCGCCTGATCATCCTGGCCGTCGGCGACGAGCGTGCCTTCGACAAGCCCCTCTCCACGTTCGGCCCGGTCCGCGCGATCACCCTGGACCAACCGACCGCCGCGCTCCAACCCGCCGCGCAATAGGGCGGGAGAGTCCGGGAGAGTCAATGGCAAGCGCATGATGGTGCGGGTCACGGCCTTCGCGCGACGCGCGCACGCTGTTCCCGGCGCTTGACACCGCCGTTCCGGGCGTGCTATAAGCGGCTGGTTTTTGGGGCTCGCGGTGAGCCATGGGTAGGGAGGACAAAGACGTCCTTCAGACGGCGTGTTGCGCCGCTGGGGCGTCTTTTTTATTTGGGACTTGTTCCCGGGGGCATTGGGGTCGGACTGAAAGGAGAGGGCAATGACGGCGAGAGAGGCGTTGGAGCTGGCGAAGAAGAACAAGGCGCTCATGGTCGACTTGAAGTTCGTCGACTTCCCGGGCGTCTGGCAGCATTTTTCCATTCCGATCGAGGAGTTGACCGAGAGCGTGTTCAAGGAGGGGTTGGGGTTCGACGGGTCCTCGATCCGCGGATGGCAGGCGATCAATAACAGCGACATGCTCGTGATGCCGGACGCCAAAACCGCCGTGATGGATCCGTTCATGAAGGTGCCCACGCTGAGCCTGATCTGCAACATCACGGACCCCATTTCGGGCGAGTCCTACAGCCGGGATCCGCGGTACATCGCGCAGAAGGCGGAGAAGTATCTCAAGTCAACCAAGATCGGCGATACGGCGTACATCGGGCCGGAGGCCGAGTTCTTCATCTTCGATACCGCCCGGTTCGACCAGAACAGCCACAGCGGCTACTACTTCATCGATTCGGATGAGGGCGTCTGGAACTCGGGTCAAGAGGGTGCCAACCGTGCCTACAAGCCGCGGCACAAGGAAGGGTACTTCCCGGTCTCGCCGACCGACGCCCAGGACGATATCCGCACCGAGATGGTCCTCGAGATGCAAAAGATGGGGATCCCGGTGGAGCGCCAGCACCACGAGGTGGCGACGGCCGGCCAGGCGGAGATCGACATCCGCTTCGACTCGCTGGTGAACATGGGCGACAAGCTGATGATGTTCAAGTACATCGTCAAGAACGTCGCCAAGCGCCACAACAAGACCGTGACCTTCATGCCGAAGCCGCTCTTCGGCGACAACGGCTCCGGCATGCACACCCACCAATCGATCTGGAAGGACGGCAAGCCGCTCTTCGCGGGCAAGGAGTACGCGGGCGTGTCGCAGATGTGCCTGTACTACATCGGCGGGATTCTCAAGCACGCGGGCGCGCTCGCGGCGCTGACCAACCCGACCACCAATTCCTACAAGCGGCTGACGCCGGGATTCGAGGCGCCGGTCAACCTGGCGTATTCCAGCCGGAACCGCTCGGCGTCGATCCGCATCCCGATGTACTCGCCGAGCCCCAAGGCCAAGCGGATCGAGGTGCGCTTTCCCGACCCGTCGTGCAACCCCTACCTCGCCTTCGCCGCGATGTTGATGGCGGGGCTCGACGGCATCGAGAACAAGATCGATCCGGGAGCGGCGGTGGAAAAGGACCTCTACGACATGGAGCCCAAGGAATTGGCGCGGATCAAGACGATGCCGGGCAGTTTGGACGAGGCGCTCGATAACCTCGAGGCCGACCGCGCGTTTCTCACCAAAGGCGACGTCTTCACCAAAGACGCGCTCGACACCTGGATCGGGTACAAACGGGAGAAAGAGGTCGATGCCATGCGGTTGCGCCCGCATCCCTACGAGTTTTTCCTGTATTTCGATATTTGATGTCGACACCGTAAACGTCGTTCCGGAGGGGCGTTCAATCGAACGCCCCTCCCTGTCTCTGGCACCATGAATCCCCTCGACCGAAAAATCACCGAGCTGACCGCGCTCTACGAGGTCGCTCGCACGCTGTCCGCCTCCCTCGACATCAAGGAGACCAGCCAGGAGGTCTTACGCATCTTGGGGACCGTGTTGGGCATGACGCGGGGGACCCTCACGCTGTACGACCCGGCGAGCGACGACCTCGTGATCACCGCGGCCCACGGCCTCACACCCGAGGAGATGGCGCGGGGCCGATTCAAGACCGGCGAGGGCGTGACGGGCGCCGTGTTTTCGAGCGGGGAGCCGATGATCGTACCCGACCTGGACAAGGAGCCGCTGTTTTTGAACCGCACGCAGTCGCGCCCGGACCTGTCCAAACTGGCGCTTGTGGCGGTGCCGGTGCAGGCGCAGGGGCAGACCCTCGGCGTGTTGAGCGTCGACCGCGTGTTCCCGGCGGGTTCGGCGAGCCTCGAGGAGGACGTGCACGTCCTGACGGTGGTGGCGTCGCTCGTCGGCCAAGCGGTCAAGCTCCAGCGGATGGTCGACGACGAACGGCGCGCCCTCGAGGCGATGAACCTCTCCCTGCAGCACCAGTTGCAGGCGAAGTATCGCGCCTCGCCGATCGTCGGGCGCAGCGCGGCGATGGCCGAGGTGTTCGAGGCCATCGAGAGGGTCGGCGGGAGCCGCGCCACGGTCCTCTTGCTCGGCGAAAGCGGGACCGGCAAGGAGCTGATCGCGCGCGCGATCCACTACAACAGCCCGCAGGCCGAGGGGCCGTTCATCACGCTCAACTGCGCGGCGTTGCCGGAGAACCTGGTCGAGAGCGAGTTGTTCGGCCACGAAAAGGGTGCGTTCACCGGCGCGACGGCGGTCCGCAAGGGGCGGTTCGAGCTGGCCGACGGCGGCACGCTGTTTCTGGACGAGATCGGCGAGCTGCCCTTGACCATGCAGTCCAAGCTGCTGCGCGTCCTCCAGGAGCGGGCGTTCGAGCGGGTCGGCGGCGGGAAGACGATCACGGTGCAGGTCCGGCTGATCGCGGCGACCAACCTGGACCTCGATCGCGCCGTCGCCGAGGGCCGGTTTCGCGAGGACCTCTACTACCGGCTCAAGGTCGTCCCCATCCGCGTCCCGCCGCTGCGCGAGCGCAAGGAGGACATCCCGCTCCTGGTCGACCATTTCCTCAAGCGCCTTCGCCAGGAGCACCAGAAGCCGACGACGATCGTGCCCGAGGCGCTCGCGCGGCTGGTGGACCACCACTGGCCGGGCAACGTCCGCGAGCTGGAGAACACGCTGGAGCGCCTCGTGATCATGGGGCGCCAGCCGCAGATCCAGCTCCAGGACGTGACGGCCATCGTCGGCGAGCGGCCGCCGGCCGGGGCGGCGGGCCTCGACGCCGAGGCCTCGCTCACGTCCTCGGTGCAGGACCTGGAGCGGCAGCAGATCGTGAAGGCGATGGAGGATGCGAAGGGCGTGCAGGCGAAGGCGGCCAAGATGCTGGGCATCACCCCGCGGCAACTCGGGTATCGCCTCAAAAAATACGGTCTTGCCTCGTAGGGGCGCGCCATGGCCGTGTTCCTCAGCGCCGCGTTCCTTCAACAATGTTTCGCCATGCACCGCCTCGACCTGGCGGTCAGGCAGCTCAAAGGGTCGGGGATCGTCGTCGCGTGTCGGCAGTGCAAGATCCGCCACACCGTCAGGCTGGGGCGTCGAGCCGAAGAACCGGAGGCTCCGTTCGGCGACGAGGTCCCGCTGTTTGCGGAGCCCCTGCGTGCGTGTGCGGCGACCCATCTGCCCGCGGTCGGCGTGCACGCGGTGGATGTGGTGCGCGACGCCCTCGACCTGTCGTGCGCCCAGTGCCGTGCCACCTATCCCTTTCGGATCATCGAGTGCGTCACGCGTTCTGGGTCGGAGTCCCAGGCGAGATGACCGAGCGGTTGGCGGATCCCGAGTTCGACGCGGTCGTGGAGTTCCACGGCCACCTGTGCCTCGACATCGCGTTGGGATACCGCGTCGCGAAGGCCGCCATGCGCGCGTTGGCGTGCGAGCGACCGCCGGGATGCGCCGGTGTAAGGGCCTGGCGCCGATGAAAGAACCGGGTGCGAATGTTTTGACCCGACTGATCAAGGCGACCGGCTACTCGCTGGACGGCCTGACGGCGGCCTGGCGGAACGAATGGGCCTTCCGCGTCGAGGTCGTGGCCTTCGCGCTGATGTTCCCGATCGGCGCGTGGCTGGGGCGGACCGGCGTCGAACGCGCGCTGCTTCTCGGGAGCCTCTTCTTGGTGCTCTTGGCCGAACTGGTCAACTCGGCCATCGAAGCGGTGGTGGATCGCATCGGCCCCGAGCGGCATGACCTCTCCAAGCGGGCCAAGGACCTCGGCTCCGCGGCCGTGCTCGTCAGCCTCGCGAATGCAGCCGCGATCTGGGGCGTGATCCTGCTTGACTGGGTCAGCGGTCGGACCTGAGCCCCCAAGTCCGGGGGCGTGCTAGGCGAGTCGATATGCGCTGAGCGAGGCCGAGTCCCCGCCCAGACGGTGGATGTCCTTGGGGCGAAACGCCCCCTTTTCGGTGATGATCGCGGTGATCAAGTCGGCGGGGGTCACGTCGAACGCGGGGTTGGCCACGTCGACGCCGTCGGGCGCGATGTGGGCGAGGCCGTGGACATGGGTGACCTCGCGCGGGTCGCGCGCCTCGATGGGAATGTGGGCGCCCGAGGGGATCGACAGGTCCAGCGTGGAGGTGGGCGCGGCGACGTAGAAGGGGATGCCGTGATAGCGGGCCAGCACCGCCACGCCGTACGTCCCGATCTTGTTGCCCACGTCGCCGTTGGCCGCGATGCGGTCGGCGCCCACGATGCAGCGCTGGATCCGGCCCTCGCGCATCAACGCGCCCGCCATGTTGTCGGTGATCAGCGTCACCGGGATGTCGTCCTGCATCAGTTCCCACGCGGTCAGGCGCGCGCCCTGCAAGACGGGCCGCGTTTCGTCCGCGATCACGCGGATCTTCTTGCCGTCCTCCCACGCGGCGCGGATCACCCCGAGCGCCGTGCCGTAGCCGCCGGTCGCGAGCGCGCCCGCGTTGCAGTGGGTCAGAATCGTGTCCCCGCCCTCGATGAACGCCGCGCCGATTTTGCCCATTGCGCGGTTCATTGCGATGTCCTCGTCGAGGATCGCCTGGGATTCGGCGATCAATGCCTGGACGAGCGATTCGACGTCCGATTGCGAGCGACTCGCCGCGACCCGTTTCATGCGGTCGAGCGCCCAGAAGAGGTTGACCGCGGTGGGCCGGGTGGCGGCGAGCTCATCGGCGATTCCGGCGAGCTCCTTCTGGAATCCAGACGGGTCGCGGGTCGCGAGCAATCGGGCGCCGAGGGCGAGCCCCATCGCGGCCGCGATGCCGATCGCCGGCGCGCCGCGGACGCTCAAGTTGCGGATGGCTTCCGCGACCTCGTGGTGGTCGGCGCAGTCGAGGTAGACGACCTGGCCGGGGAGTTGACGTTGGTCGATGAGGCGGACCCGGCCCTCGTGCCATCCGACGGTGGTGAATCGGGTTCGCGCCCCCATGATCCCTCCAGGAAATGGACCATTTTACGCCGCGATCGCGCGCCGTGTCAAAGCGCGGACGGTGCGTAGCGTGGGTTGAACGGGAGCAGGGTCAGCCTTGACGGGTTGACTGTACGGCCTTCACGGTCTCACCCTTGGTTTGCGATGAAGAGCTTGATCTTGGAGCGGTCTTCCTCTTTCAACTGAACGAACTCGATGCCCATCCCGACCGTCTCCTGGCGCCACGCCACGTTGCCCTCCACAGCAATCGGTTTCTCCCCCGGCGTATTTGTCAGCAGAAAGTTGAGCGTGACGGGGGAGCCGACCGGCAAGGGGTTGGGAGTGTCGACGAAGATGCCGCGCTCGCTGATATCCGTGAGTCGGGCCGTCAGCGGCGGGCTGTTGCTCTGATAGCGGACTTCAACAAGGCGTGGGGTGCGTGGGGCGCGTCGCCGATCGGACTGTTCCATATCGACTCTCCTTGTGAGGGATCAATGGTCGGGATGGAGCGGGGACCAGTGTATCACGCGATACTTGGGATCGCCCATTTTCTCATTCCACTACCCCCGCGAGAAGGCGAGGAATCGCCTCTGCGCTTCGCCCGAGTCGAGGGCCCGGCGCGCGAGGTCCGCGCTCTCGGATAGCGAGTCAGCACAACCGATCTGCCGCAGGATGACTGCTGCGGCGAGGACGAGGCTGTCGCGCGTCGGTCCGGCTTTGCCGTTCAACGCGTCCATGCCGGCCTCGGCGGCTCGGGCTGCCAGGTGCGACAGATCGCGCTCTTGCGACGCCTCATCGAACGATTCATCAGCGGCCGTTTGATCGGGTGTTGACGCGAGCGGCGCGGCGCGCACGTCGGATTCGATGCCCGCCTCGCGCGGGTCGAGCTTCCACGACTCGTCGGCTCCGCCTGATCGGTACGAGATGACGCGAGCTTGGGAATTGAGCGGGGGGGCCACGCCGCCTTCCACCCCGCGGATCACCAGCGCCGACGCATAGCCCGCCTCGCGGGCGACCAGCAGCAGCAATCGCTCGTACGCCGAATGGACGTATCCCACGACGAGGTGAGTCCGTCCCGAGGCTCGCACGGGGCCGCAGAGCTTCTCCAGCGTGGACAGGCAGGGACGCTTGACGATGAGGCGGCGCAACTCGACGAGCGCGTGAAGCTCGGGGTGAAAGGCCCGTTGGTCAACGTACGCCCAGCCGATGGCGGGATCATCTGCCCGCGCGGCGGCCTCGTGAGGCGTCAGATCGACTCGTGCGCCGGCGGCGGCCAGGATCTGGTGGTGCGTGAGGCCGAACTTGGGCCCCATCGTCCGGCAGCCGTGGGAGACGGTCGGCGCGCCGCAGGCGGCGAGGACGGCCGGCAGGAACGGCGCGGCGGGGAGGTGGCGAAGGAAGCCGTCGTACGGGTCGGCGAGGTCGACCAGGTCGGGCACGTCGGCGACCGCGACGTGCGTCGTCGCGCGGAGCGCGTCCAGAACCCCCCGGTTCTCGTCGTCCGACTCGCGCTTCATCCGCAGGGCGATGAGGAAGACGGCGGCCTGGACTTGATCGACCGCGTTGCGGAGGATCAACTCCATCCCGTCGCGCGCTTCCTCGCGCGTGAGGTCCTTGCTCATCTCCGGCCCGGTGGCGATGCGCTTCAGATAGGATGCCATGCGGGCCTCGATCCCGGCATCACTCATATCCGCACTCCCTATTACGGCGCCACAGAGTACGAAGTTCCGACCGCGACAGTCAACTCGCCGCCGACCGGATGGCACGCCGAGGCGAAGCCGGGAGTCCCCGCGTCCCGCCGGCCGGCGCCGTCATCACAGGCAGATGAAGTCTTCACCGGGATAGTTCAACGAGAGGAACAGCAGCAGGTAGTCGCGCAAGTGGCGCGTGAGCAGAAAGTGTTCGCGCACGTGCTCGCGACCGTTCTCGCCGAGCCGGCGGGCGTAGTCGGGCTCGTTGATCAGTTGTTTGATCCAGTAGGCCGTTCCCTCGACGGAGTGCGTCAGAATGCCCGTGTGCCGGTGGGTGATCTGGAGCGGGATCCCGCCGACGGCTCCCGCGATCACGGGTTTGCCCTTCCAGAGGGCTTCCGAGACGGTCAGGCCGAATCCTTCCTTCAGGGATTTTTGCAGGATGACGGTCGAGGCCCGTTGGATCGCGTTGATTTCAACGTGACTCGTGGGCGGGAGTTCGAGCACGAGGACGTCGTCCGCGCCCGCGACGCGCTCGCGCACCTCGGCCAGGACCTGTTTCCCTTCGGGGTCGTCATCGGCGGAGCCCCCGACCAGCAGGAGGCGGCCGTCGACGTAGGCTCGGGCCAAACGGAATGCCTCGATGACCCCGATGGGATCCTTGAGCCGATCGAATCGCGAGACTTGGGTAATCAAGGGTTTGTCCCGGGGAATATCGAGTCGAGTCAGGACGGCGTCGATTGTCTCAGGGGGAAGGTCCCGGTTTTTGTTGCTCAAGGGATCGATCGAGGGCGCGATCAGGACCTGCCGGACGCCGAGTCGGCGCGCGAACGCCGGCGCCGAGAACACCGTGGCATCGTACTGCTCAACGAGCGGTGCAAGGAACGTCCAGACGCGAGGGTCGGGATTGGACAGGTCGATGTGGCATCGCCAGATCCAGCGGTTGCCGAGCGCCGCCTTCCGGGCGACGAGGCCGGCCGGCTGCGGGTCGTGCACGAAGACGATATCGCTGTTCAGATTCAGTTGGGCGAGGTTGTCTTCCTGGGTTGAACGGTAGACGGCGAAATCGTCCTCGGTGATCTCCTGCGAGACGCCGTGGAGGGCGTTGTGGAATTTCTTGGTGGCGGCGTAGAACCGGTCGCCGCCCTTGATCACCTGCCAGTCCGTAGGCACGCCCAACTGGTTGAGCAACGGGACCATCCGGGTGAGGATTTCGGCCACGCCGCCGCCTACCGGGGTGGAGTTGACGTGACAGACCGTCGTCCCGTGTAAGCGGTCGGCCAACAGTCGCAGCTCGTCCGTCACCGCCTCCCCGACCACCGGGACGTAGTCGTCGAATCGAATCACCGTGACGGCTCCCGGAGCCGCTGTTCGACCAGGCGCGCCACCCGCCGTCGCAGCCCCTCCATCGTCTGCGTGTACGGATCCAGCATGGCGACGGCCTTTGCCAAATCGGTCTCTCCGAGCGAGCGGGCAAACCACGCGGAGAAGTCGTTCTGCTCCCGCTCCAGACGCAACCGCGCCTCGAACATATGGTGGTAAAGCGAGTGAATCGACACTTTCTTCAGGCAGTGCACAAACGCTTCAAGCGTTGCCGCCTCATAGGGGGTGGGCAGGACGAAGGTCACCGCCTTCATCAGATGGAATTCGGTCCCTTCCGGGGCCGGTCGCACGGTGGATGCGCCGGACAGGTACCGCTCCAGGATGTCGATGATCGCCGTCCGCAGCGTCTCGATCGAGCGGAAGCGGACGATATCGACCGCGGCCAGTTGCTCCCCGAGGCGGCGTTCGCCGAGGATGTCCGTGACCCAGTAGGCGAAGTCGTTGGGCGGCTCGGGCGACAGAAATTGGTGGTCGCTGACGAACCGGTGCGTATGCTGGTGGATGACGCTCGGTGGCACCACGCGCAGGTGTTCGAGGAGTTCCGCCACGGTTCGTGCTTTGAGCCCGGTCAGCTCGATCTGCACGACCTGGGTCACGAACCGGAACGGCTCGCGAGCGATCGTCGTCATCGCCGGCGTCCAGGTGATCGGTCGTTGTCCCCTGACCTGTCGCGCGTTGTCTGCCATCGGGCAAGCAGCCGACGGACCTCGGCGGGTCCGCTGAGTCGATACCTCGCCGCGCTCCGACGGGGCGGGCCGACCAGGATACCGATGCCGTCCGCGCGCACGACGCGGAAGGCGTCCTCGTCCGTCGTGTCGTCTCCGAGGTACACGGGCGTGCGATCCTCCAT
>MHEO01000075.1:0-2869 GCA_001803875.1 Nitrospirae bacterium RIFCSPHIGHO2_01_FULL_66_17
GGAAGAAGGACTGCGGTTTGCGATCCGGGAAGGCGGCCGCACCGTGGAAGAAGGACTGCGGTTTGCGATCCGGGAAGGCGGCCGCACCGTCGGCGCCGGTGTCATCACCGGCGTCATCGCGTAGGACAAGGGAGATATGGTGGTTGTCGCGAATCAGAAGATCCGGATCCGTCTCAAGGCCTACGATTATCGCGTGCTCGATCAATCCGTGGTCGAGATCGTGGAGACGGCCAAGCGAACGGGCGCGAAGATTTTGGGGCCTGTGCCGCTGCCGACCAAGATCAACAAGTTCACGGTATTGCGTTCGCCGCACGTGGACAAGAAGTCGCGGGAGCAGTTCGAAATCCGCACGCATAAGCGGCTGATCGACATCCTCGAACCGTCGCCGGAAACCGTCGATGCGCTGATGAAGCTGAACCTGGCGGCCGGCGTGCACGTGGAGATTAAACTGTGATTGCCGGACTTCTCGGGCGCAAACTCGGCATGACGCAGGTCTACAGCGAACAGGGGAAACTGATCCCGGTGACCGTTGTGGAGGCCGGGCCGTGCCGGGTCGTGCAGCTCAAGACCGAGCAGACCGACGGCTACCGGGCCGCGCAGTTATCCTTCGGGCCGAAGAAGGAGCGGCGCGTGTCGAAGCCCGTGCTGGGCCACTTCAAGAAGGCGAACGTGCCGCCCGCGTATCACCTGCGGGAGTTTGCGACCGACGGTCAGGACGTGGCGGTCGGACAGACGATCACCGCCGGGGCGTTCCGGAAGGGCGAGTGGGTGTGCGTGACCGGGACGTCCAAGGGCAAGGGGTTCGCCGGTGTCATGAAGCGCCACCATTTTTCCGGAGGGCCGGCGACCCACGGGTCGATGTTCCATCGCCAGCCCGGCTCGATCGGCAGCAGCTCGTTCCCGTCGCGGGTCTTTAAGAACAAGCGCCTGCCGGGGCACATGGGCGCCGAGCGGGTGACCGTTCAGGGCGTCCAGGTCGTGGAGATCCGCGAGGATGAGAATTTGTTGTTCCTCTGCGGCGCGATTCCCGGGCCGACCGGCGCGATCGTGGAGATTTGGCGCGCGAGCGCGGGCGGAGGCCGGTCGTGAGCCCGGCCAAGCGCCCGGGGAGCGGGACGCGCAAATCGGGTGGCAAGGCGGTGACGCCGTCATCGGGCAAGGCCGCGAAGCGCCCCGCGGCGAGCGGGGGGCGGCGCGCAAAGGCCGCGTCGGAGCCGACGGCGGCGAAACGCGCGCCGCGCCGGGCGGCGGCAGCGCCCGTGTCGCGCCGCAAAACGGCCGCGCCGGCTCAGGCCGCCAAACGACCGGCGCCACGGCGCGAGGCCGCAACTCCGGCGCGCGAGCGGGCGGCGACGGCGGTGCCCGCCGTCCCGACGGTGCCGGGCGGTGAGGCCGGTTCGCGGGTGTTCGACGTGCTGAATATGAAGAGCGAAAAGGTGGGCCGGGTGGATCTGTCGAGCGGGCTCTTCGCGACGCGGCCCAACGCGGCGTTGATCCATGAGGCCGTGGTGATGCAGCAGGCGTCGCAGCGTCAGGGCAGCGCCGACACCAAGGGGCGCGCCGAGGTCAGCGGTAGCGGGCGCAAGCCGTGGAAGCAGAAGGGCACCGGTCGCGCGCGCGTGGGGTCGATCCGCTCGCCGTTGTGGCGGGGGGGCGGGACCGTGTTCGGACCGACGCCGCGGGGCTACGGGTACGCGTTTCCACGGAAGAAGGCGCGGGCCGCGCTTGCGGGCGCCCTGAGCGCGAAGGCGGGGCAGGGCGATCTGGTGGTGCTTGACGCCCTGTCCCTGGCCGAGCCCAAGACCAAGGCGATGGTCGGCGTGCTCAATCGGTTGGGGCTCGATGGGAGCGTGTTGATCGTCCACCGGGACGAGTCCGGGACGCTGGCGAGGGCCAGCCGAAACCTCCAGCGGGTCACGCTGGTGGACGTGCCCGGCTTGAACGTGTACGACGTGCTCGCGCATCGTCACATCCTCCTCGTGCAATCGGACCTCCAGCGGATCGGGGAGGTGTGGTCGTGAGCGCCACCAAGGTCGATCCGCACGACATTTTGATCGCGCCGCTCGTGACCGAGAAGAGCACCATGATCCGGGAGGCGCACAACCAGATCGCGTTCCGCGTGTCGTCTCGGGCGAACAAGGCCGAGGTCAAGAAGGCCGTCGAGGACGCGTTGAAGGTCAAGGTCGAGTCGGTGAACATCATCAACGTCCGGGGCAAGACCAAGCGACTGGGCCGGTTCGCCGGGACGCGGTCATCGTGGAAAAAGGGCATCGTCACGTTGAAGCAGGGTGAAAAAGTCGACTTGTTCGAGGGAAGCTGAGAGACTGACGATGAATGGCCATCTGCTGCGTTGCCGCTGCGCTTCCGGTGCTCACGTACGAACCAGTACGCTCCGCTCCGGTGCTCGCGGCGCCTTGCATCTGACCATTCCTCGTCAGTCTCACATGGGGAGACGGTGTTAAGATGGCCGTGAAACAATACAAGCCGACGTCGCCGGGCCGCCGGGCGATGACGTGCTCGACGTTCGAGGAGCTGACCAAGCGTCGGCCCGAGAAGTCGCTGGTGGTGTCCCGCCCGGCGTCCGGGGGCCGCAACAACATCGGGAAGATGACGGTCCGGCACCGCGGCGGGGGCCACAAGCGCGCGTACCGGATGATCGATTTTCGACGCGACAAGTGGGATATCCCGGCGAAGGTTGCGGCGATCGAGTACGATCCGAACCGCTCCGCGCGAATCGCGCTCCTGCACTATCACGACGGGGAGAAGCGGTACATCCTCGCGCCGCTCGGGTTGACCGTGGGGGACACCGTGATGTCGGGCCCCAACGCCGAGATCCGGACGGGGAACGCGCTCCCGCTCTCGAAGACCA
>MHEO01000075.1:2927-20721 GCA_001803875.1 Nitrospirae bacterium RIFCSPHIGHO2_01_FULL_66_17
GGGGTCGCCCAACTGATGGCGCGGGACCCGCAGTACGTGCAGATCCGCCTGGGATCCGGCGAGGTGCGGTTCATCAACGCCGCCTGCATGGCCACCATCGGCCAGGTGGGTAACCTCGACCATGAGAACGTGTCGATCGGCAAGGCCGGCCGCACGCGATGGATGGGCCGTCGCCCGAAGGTGCGCGGCGTCGCGATGAACCCGGTCGACCATCCCCACGGGGGGGGCGAGGGCAAAGCGGGCCAGGGGAATCCCCACCCGGTCTCGCCGTGGGGCCAGCTGGCCAAGGGGTTCAAGACGCGTCGGCGCAAGGATGCCGAGCGGTTCATCGTCAAGCGAAGGAAGTAGTCATGCCCAGGTCAGTGAAAAAGGGTCCGTTCATCGATGCGAGCCTGTTGGCCAAGATCGAGAAGATGAACCGGAACAAGGACAAGAAGATCATCAAGACGTGGTCGCGCCGCTCGACGATCATCCCGGAGATGCTGGGCCACACGCTGGCGGTCCACAACGGGCGGAAGTTTATCCCGGTCTATGTGACCGAGAACCTGGTCGGCCACAAGCTCGGCGAGTTCTCGCCCACGAGGCTCTTCAAGGGGCACGGGTCGGCGAAGACCGAGAAGTCTGCGGCGCTGAAATGAGACTGTCCCAAAAGTCCATCTGCTACGTTCTCGGTCCCTCGGAGATCCTCACGTACGACCGCAATCCCCCGGGAATGCTTCGTACCTCCAGGAGCCTCCCAGTACGCTCCGGTCTCCTCGGTCCCTGCGGCCTTGCATCTGGAGCTTTTGTAACAGTCTCACAGAGAGATAGGCACGCACATGGCTGAAGCCAAGGCAGTGCTCAAATTCGTGCGGATCTCGCCGCGGAAGGCCCGGAACGTGATCGATCTCATCCGGGGCAAGCGGGCGGGCGACGCGATCTCGACGTTGAAGTTCACGGCGCGCGGGGCCGCGCGGGTGATCGAGAAGGTCCTGCGGTCGGCGATCGCGAACGCCGAGGACCGGCAGATCGGCGACGTCGACGACCTGGTGGTCAGCCGCGTGTGCGTGGACCAGGGGCCCACGTTGAAGCGGATCCAGCCCGCGCCGCAAGGCCGCGCGCACGCGATCCACAAGCGCATGAGTCACATTACCGTGGTGGTCAGCCCGGTGCTGCGGCCGGTTCGCCGGACGGCGAAGGCGGGGGCTGCGCCGAAGGGAGCGGAGAGTCGTGGGGCATAAGGTTCATCCGATCGGGTTTCGCCTGGGCTACATCAAAACGTGGAACTCGCGGTGGTACGCCGAGAAGGAGTACGCCGGCCTGCTCCACGAGGACCTCAAGGTCCGGAAGATTGTGAAGGCGAAGCTGTACCACGCCGGCATCGCGCGGATCGAAATCGAGCGCTCGGGGAACCAGTTGCGGATCAATTTGCACACGTCCCGACCCGGGATCATCATCGGCCGCAAGGGCGCGGAAGTCGACAAGCTCAAGGCGGAGATCGAGGCGTTGACCAAGCGCCAGGTGTCGATCAACATCAAGGAGATCAAGAAGCCCGAGGTGGACGCGCAGCTCGTGGCCGAGAACATCGCGCTCCAGTTGGAGAAGCGGATCGCGTTCCGCCGGGCGATGAAGAAGGCGGTGGTCTCCGCCCTCCGGTTGGGCGCGAAGGGCATCAAGGTCAACTGCGCCGGCCGGCTCGGCGGCGCGGAGATCGCGCGGACCGAATGGTACCGCGAGGGGCGCGTACCGCTCCACACGCTTCGCGCCGACATCGATTACGGATTGGCTGAGGCCAAGACCACCTACGGCCAGATCGGCGTGAAGGTGTGGATCTACCGCGGCGAGACCTTGCCGGACGGCGGGGTTGCGAAGCCGGAAGAACGGGGAGCGAGGTCCCATGCTTAGCCCCAAAAAGGTCAAGCACCGCAAGATGCATAAGGGCCGGATGAAGGGCAAGGCCTACCGGGGCGCCGAACTCGCGTTCGGCGATTTCGGCCTGAAGGCGCTCGAACCCGGCTGGGTCACCGCCCGGCAGATCGAGGCTGCCCGGATCGCGATGACCCGCTACGTGAAGCGCGGCGGGCGGATCTGGATTCGGATCTTTCCCGACAAGCCGGTGACCCGCAAGCCGGCCGAGACCCGGATGGGGAAGGGCAAAGGCAACCCCGAGTTCTGGGTCTGCGTAGTGAAGCCGGGGCGGATCCTCTACGAGATGGAGGGGGTGACGCTCGACGTGGCGAAGGCCGCGTTCAGGCTGGCCGCCTACAAGTTGGCGATCGCGACCAAGTTCATCGAGCGGGGAGCGGCGATCTGATGGATCCGAAAGATCTGCGGGGATTGACGCCGGAGGAGTTGCGCCAGAAGGCGCGCGAACTCAAGAAGGAGCTGTTCCACCTCCGCGTCCAGAGCGTGACCGGTCGTGTGGAGAACCCCTCGCGCATCAAAACCGTGAAACGCGAGATCGCGCGGGTGAACACGATCGCCCGCGAGGCCGAGCGGTCCGGGACGGCGCGAGCGTAGGGAAAGGGAGACGGGGTGAGCAACGAGGTTGTGAAGGCGCCCAAGTCGGTCGTGGGCCAGGTGGTGAGCAACAAGATGCAGAAGACCGTGGTGGTCGAGGCGGAATGGACCATCATACATCCGAAATATAAGAAGGTCGTCCGGCGCACGACCCGGTACATGGCCCACGACGAGCACGGGTGCGGGATCGGCGACCGGGTGCAATTGACCGAGACCCGGCCGTTGTCCAAGCGGAAGCGCTGGCGGGTCGTGTCGATCGTCGAGCGATCCGCCCGACCGGTCCCGGTGCTGGAGGAGCCCGTCGCGTCATGATCCAGATCTACACGATGCTCGACGTGGCCGACAACTCCGGGGCCAAGAAGGTCATGTGTTTTCACGTCCACGGCGGATCGAAAAAGCGGTACGCGACGATCGGCGACGTGATCACGGTGACGGTGAAGGAGGCCATCCCCCAGGGCAGCGTCAAAAAGGGGGAGGTGGTAAAGGCCGTGGTCGTGCGGACGGCGAAGGAAGTGCGCCGCGACGACGGCTCGTACATCAAGTTCGACCGCAACGCGGCGGTGCTGATCAACCCCCAGGGGGAACCGATCGGCACGCGCATCTTCGGCCCGGTGGCGCGCGAGCTGCGGTGGAAGAAGTTCATGAAGATCATCTCGCTCGCGCCGGAAGTGCTGTAGGAAGGGAAGACGAGAGATGGCGATTGAAACGACAACAGCGCCGACCAAGGCCCGCATCCGAAAAGGCGACACGGTGGTCGTCCTTAGCGGCAAGGAGCGCGGCAAGCAGGGCAAGGTGCTCCAGGTGATGCCGAGTCTCTCGAAGGTCGTGGTCGAGAAGCTCAACATCATCAAGCGCCACACCAAGCCCGGCAAGTCGAACAAGGGCGGCATCATCGAGAAGGAAGGGTCGCTGGCGCTGTCCAAGGTCATGGTGGTCTGTCCCCACTGCGCCAAGCCGGCGCGGTTGGGCGTGGCCGTCCTGGACGGCGGGCGGCGGATGCGCCGGTGCAAGCGCTGCGGCGAGATCGTGGACAAGGGGTAGGCATGGTAAAGACAGCGATCACCGAGGTGTTGCCGCTCAAGACCCGTTACCGGCAGGAGATCGTTCCCCTCCTGGCGAAGGAGTTCAGCTACCGCAACCCGATGCAGGTGCCCCGGGTCGAAAAGGTGGTGATCAACGTCGGGATGGGGGAGGCCACCAGCAACGCCAAGCTCCTCGAAGCCGCGGTCAAGGAGCTGGGCCAGATCACCGGACAGAAGGCGTTGGTGACCAAGGCGCGCAAGTCGATCGCCGGCTTCAAGTTGCGCGAGGGCGTATCGATCGGTTGCAAGGTGACCCTCCGCGGCGCGCGGATGTGGGAGTTCCTTGAGCGCCTGCTGCACATCGCCCTGCCGAGGATTCGCGATTTCCGCGGCGTGCTCGGGCGGTCGTTCGACGGACGCGGCAATTACACGCTGGGGTTGAAGGAGCAGTTGATTTTTCCCGAGATCAAATATGACGAAGTCAGCGCGATTCATGGGATGGACATCACGATTGTGACGACCGCCCGGACCGACGCGGAAGGCAAGGCCCTGCTCAAGCAACTGGGCATGCCGTTCCGCAATTAGCGCGCACACACGAGGACAACGATGGCACGCACGGCCCTGATCAACAAAGCTCAAACCCCCCAGAAGTTCCCGGTTCGACAGTACCATCGATGCCGCGTGTGCGGCCGGGTTCGCGGCTTCATGCGCAAGTTCGCCATGTGCAGGATCTGTTTTCGGAATTTCAGCCTGAAGGGCGACATCCCGGGCGTCATCAAGTCGAGTTGGTGACCGCCCGAATCCCGTCGCGAGGAGCGAAGACGTTATGAGCATGACAGATCCCGTTGCCGACATGTTGACCCGAATCCGCAACGCCACCATGCGCCGCCACGAGGCGGTGGTCATGCCGGCGTCGCGCCTCAAGGG
This sequence comes from Nitrospirae bacterium RIFCSPHIGHO2_01_FULL_66_17, assembly GCA_001803875.1. Taxonomy (GTDB): domain Bacteria; phylum Nitrospirota; class Nitrospiria; order 2-01-FULL-66-17; family 2-01-FULL-66-17; genus 2-01-FULL-66-17. The sequence continues at coordinate 7,376 of MHEO01000075.1, forward strand.
CGAGATCGCCCGGCTGTTGAAGGAGGAAGGGTTCGTCCGGCAGTATAAGCTGGTGACCCAAGGGGCGCGGACGGCGTTGAAGATCGAACTGAAATACATGAACGAGGACGAGCCCGTCATCGGGGGCCTGCGCCGGGTCAGCACGCCGGGTCGGCGGGTGTACGTGGGGGCGGACCGGATCCCGCGGGTCAAGGGCGGGTACGGGGTGGCGATCCTGTCGACCAACCAGGGCGTGCTGACCGACAAGCACGCGCGCCAGGCGAGGGTCGGCGGCGAAGTCCTGTGCTACGTGTGGTAAGGGAGTAACGAGGCGCATGTCACGAATCGGTCGCAAAGAGATGCCGGTCCCGAAGGGGGTCGAGGTGAAGGTCGCCGACGGGGTCGTGCGCGTGAAGGGCCCCAAGGGGGAACTGTCCAAGGCGATCCACGCCGCCGTGTCGGTGACGCTCGCCGATGGTCAGGTGCGTGTGGCGCGCTCGTCGGACGAGAAGTTCCACAAATCGCTGCACGGGATGCTGCGGAACGAGATCCAGAACATGCTGGAGGGGGTCACCCGGGGGTACGAGCGGGTGCTCGAGATCACGGGCGTGGGGTACCGGGCGCAGTTGCAGGGGCGGAGCCTGCTCCTCAATCTGGGCTACACCCACCAGATCGACTTTCCGCTTCCGGCCGGGATCGACGCGTCGGTCGAGAAGCAGACGACCGTGACGATCCGCGGCGTGGACAAGTACCTGGTCGGACAGACCGCGGCGAAGATCCGCGCCATGCGCAAGCCCGAGCCCTACAAGGGCAAGGGGGTCAAGTACGCCGGCGAGCGGATCATCCGTAAAGAAGGCAAGACCGGCAAGTGAAGAAGGCGCCTGTCCATGAACGGCCTTCTGCGGCGTTGTCGCTGCGCTCCGGTGCTCACGTACGAACCAGTACGCTGCGCTCCGGTGCTCGCTCCGCCTTGCATCTGACCGCTCCTGAACAGGCTTCCATAAGATAACGTCATTAAGATAACGTCATTCAATTGGACGAGGTAGGGGAACGATGAGCTTGAGCGCAAAAGATAAGGTGGAGGCGAGGAAGCGGCGCCACCGCCGGGTACGGAAGAGGGTGGTCGGGACCAAAGACCGGCTCCGCTTGTCCGTGTTTCGGAGCAACAGTCATCTCTACGCCCAGATCATCGACGACCTCGCCGGCCGCACGATCGTGGCCACGTCCACGCTCGATCCCGCGATCAAGCCGCGGATCAAGGGCAACACGATCGAGGCCGCCAAGATCGTGGGCGCGACGCTGGCCGAACGGGCGAAGGCCGCCAACGTGACCACGGTGGTCTTCGATCGCGGCGGCTACCAGTACCACGGGAAACTCAAGGCGTTGGCCGATGCGGCCCGCGAAGCGGGACTCAGTTTTTAAGAGTTGAAAGAGGGGGGCGTTGTTGGAGCGGATCAATCCGGATGAGTTGACCTTGAAGGACAAGGTTGTGTACATCAACCGCGTTGCGAAAGTGGTCAAGGGCGGCAAGCGGTTCAGCTTCTCGGCCGTGGTGGTCGTCGGCGATGGTCAGGGGTGCATCGGTGTTGGCAAGGGCAAGGCCGCCGAGGTGCCCGAGGCGATCCGCAAGGCGGTCGAGCACGCGAAGAAGAGTCTGATGAGGGTGCCGATCAAGGACGAGACGATCCCCTACGAGGTCGTCGGTCGCTGCGGCGCCGAGCACATCATGATGAAGCCTGCGTCGGCAGGCACGGGGATCATCGCCGGCGGCGCCGTCCGCTCGGTCATGGAGATCTCGGGTATCCGCAACATTCTGTGCAAGTCGTTGGGCAGCGGGAACCCGTACAACGTCGTCAAGGCCACGCTCAACGGCCTGACCTCGCTGCGCGACCCCGAGGTGTTGGCCCGGATGCGGCAGATCGAACCGGCCGGGGTGGGGGTCTGATGAAGGCGGAGCGACAACTGGCGATCACCCTGGTGCGCAGCCCGATCGGCCGGCCGGCGCCTCAGAAGGCGGTCGTGAAGGGACTGGGATTCCGCAAACTACAGCAGACCGTGGTGCGCCCGGACACGCCGGCGATTCGCGGGATGATCGCGAAGATTCCCCACCTTGTCACGGTCGAGGAACGGCCGGGAGACCGCGCATGATTCGACTGGACCAGTTGCGCCCGGCGCCGGGCGCGCGCAAGAAGGAGAAGCGGATCGGCCGCGGCATCGGATCGGGTCACGGCAAGACCTCGACGAAGGGGCACAAGGGCCAGGCCGCGCGGTCGGGCGGGACGAAGGCGCCTGGTTTCGAAGGCGGGCAGAGTCCCCTGATTCGGCGCGTGCCGAAGCGGGGGTTCGTGAACATTTTCCGCGTGGAGCCGGTCGTCCTCAACCTGGAGCGGTTGGCGCGCTTCGACGCGGCGGAAGCCGTCACGCCGGAGCGCCTGTGCGCGGCGGGGTTGATCAAGTCCGCGTCGCTGTCCGTCAAGATCCTCGGCCAGGGGACGCTCTCCGCGCCGCTGACGATTCAGGCGCACGCCTTCAGCCAGAGCGCGAAGGAGAAGATCGAAGCGGCCGGCGGTCGGGCGGTCGTGATCGAAGCGACCCGCGCCTCGGCCGCGCGCGCGGACGGATCGCGTCGTGTTTGAACGGCTGCTCACCAACCTTCAGAACGTCTTCAAGATTCCGGAGCTGCGCCAGCGGATCCTGTTCACGCTGGGGATGTTGGCCGTCTACCGCGTGGCGGCGCACGTGCCGACGCCGGGGATCAACGGCGAGGAGCTGAGCAAATTCCTCCACGCGCAGGGCGGCGCGTTGATGGGATTTCTCGACATGTTCTCGGGCGGCGCTTTGTCCAAGGTGACGATCGTCGCGCTGGGCATCATGCCGTACATCTCCGCGTCGATCATCCTCCAGTTGTTGACGGTGGTGGTGCCGACCCTGACCAAGCTGGCGAAGGAGGGGGAGCGGGGCCGAAAGAAGATCATCCAGTACACCCGGTACGGGACGATCGGCATTGGACTTGTCCAGGCGTTCGGGATCGCGGTGGGTTTGGAGAGGATGAACGAGGGCGCGTTCGTGCAGCACCCGGGGTGGTCGTTCCGCCTGATGACGATGCTCACCATCACCGCCGGCACCGCCTTTCTGATGTGGCTGGGCGAGCAGATCACCGAGCGGGGGATCGGGAACGGGATTTCGTTGATCATCTTCGCCGGGATCGTCGCCAATCTTCCGGCCGCGGGGATCAACACGTATAGCCTGTGGGAGACGGGACAGCTCAATTCATTTTTCCTGCTGGCTCTGGTCGTCATGATGATCGGGGTGACCGCCGCGATCGTGTTTCTGGAGAGCGGCCGGCGGAAGATCCCGGTGCAGTACGCCAAGCGGGTGGTGGGACGGCGGGTGTACGGCGGGCAGAACACGCACATCCCGCTCAAGATCAACACGGCGGGCGTGATTCCGCCCATCTTCGCCTCGTCCCTGATCGCGTTTCCGGCGACCATCGCGGGGTTCATCCAGATCGGGTGGGTGCAGAACCTGTCGCAGCAGTTGGCGCCGGGCTCGCTGCTGTACACCATGCTCTACGTGGGGTTGATCATTTTCTTCGCGTTCTTTTACACCGCGGTGGTGCTGAACCCGGTCGACATGGCCGACAACATGAAGAAGTATGGCGGCTTCATCCCCGGGATTCGCCCCGGCCAGAAGACGTCCGACTTCATCTATCGCGTGCTGACGCGGGTCACGTTCGCGGGCGCGATCTACCTGGCGGTCGTGTGCGTGATCCCCGAGATCCTGATCTACCAGGCGGGGTTGCCCTTCTTTTTCGGCGGGACCTCGCTCTTGATCGTGGTGGGGGTCGGGCTGGACACGGCCCAGCAGATCGAAACGCACATGATCACCCGCAACTACGAGGGGTTCATGCGGAAAGGGCGGCTGAGAGGCCGCAGCGGCTGACGTGCGCGTGGTCTTCGTGGGGCCGCCGGGCGTGGGCAAGGGCACGCAGGCGCAACGGCTGGCGGAGCGCCGGGGGATGGTGAAGATCTCCACCGGCGACGTGCTGCGGGAAGCGGTCCGCCAGGGCACGCCGCTCGGCGTCCGCGCGAAGGCGTTCATGGATGCCGGATCGCTCGTCCCGGACGACCTCGTGATCGGGATGCTGTCGGAGCGGCTCGCCGGGGACGACACCGCGCGGGGGTGCCTGCTGGACGGCTTTCCCCGGACGATCGCGCAGGCCGAGGCCCTGGAGAAGATGCTGGCGCGGCGCGGCGAGGCGCTCGACCTCGTGGTCGCCTTCGAGGCCGACCACGAGGTGATCGTCGACCGGCTCTCCGGACGCCGGAGCTGCCCCCGGTGCGGCAAGGTGTACCACGTGCGGTTCGATCCGTCGCCGGCCGGGGCGCGGTGCGGCGGGTGCGGCGCGGAGCTCGTCCAGCGCGAGGACGACCGCGAAGCGACGATCCGTCGGCGGCTGAAGGTGTACGAGGAGGAAACCGCGCCCCTGCTCGCGTACTACCGCGACCGGGGGCTGTTGGTCCAGGTGGACGGCACGGCGCCGATCGACGCGGTCGCGGCGCGGGTGGACGAGGCGCTGAACGCGCCCCGCCCGGCATGAGCGTGATGATTATCTTGAAGACGCCCCAGGAGATCGCCGTGATCGAGCGCGCCAGCCGGGTCGTGGCGCTCGCGATCGCGTTTCTTCGCGAGCAGGTGAAACCGGGGGTGACGACGGCGGACCTCGATCGGTTGGCTGAGGAATTTATCACCCGCGAGGGGGCCATCCCGGCGTTCAAGGGCTACCGAGGGTATCCCGCGACGCTCTGCACGTCGGTCAACGAGGAGGTCGTGCACGGGATCCCGTCGTCCCGCCGGCGGCTGGAGGAGGGCGACATCATCGGCATCGACGTTGGGGCGATTGTGGAGGGGTTCTACGGCGACGCGGCGGTGACGCTGCCGGTGGGGCGGGTTTCGGAGGAGGCAGCGCGGCTGCTCCGCGTGACCGAGGCGGCGCTTGACGCCGGCCTCGCGCAGGTGCGCGCGGGCAATCGGCTGTCGGACATCTCGCACGCCGTGCAGACGGTGGCGGAGGACGCGGGGTACTCGGTGGTCACCGATTTCGTCGGCCACGGGATCGGTCGAAACCTGCACGAGGATCCGCAGGTGCCGAACTTCGGCAAGCCGGGCGAGGGGCCGCGGCTCAAGGAGGGTCTGGTGCTGGCGATCGAGCCGATGGTCAACATCGGGGGACACGAAGTCGAGGTGCTGTCGGACCGCTGGACGGTCGTGACGCGGGACAAGAGCCTCTCGGCGCATTTCGAGCACACGATCGCGATCACGCCGGACGGTCCGAAGGTCCTCACCCGGGCGGCCTAGGCGACGAACGATGCCCAAAGAAGACGCCATCGAAGTGCAGGGGACGATTCTCGAACCGTTGCCCAATGCGATGTTCCGGGTTGCCTTGGAGAACGGACACCGCATCCTCGCCCACATTTCGGGGAAGATGCGGATGCACTACATCAAGATCCTCCCGGGGGACAAGGTCACGGTGGAGCTGTCGCCGTACGACCTGACCCGCGGGCGGATCACGTACCGGTTCAGCAAGTAGGGGCGTATTGCCATACGCCCCTGCAACAGAGGGCACAGAGATGAAGGTTCGGTCGTCGGTCAAAGCGATTTGCTCGAAGTGCAAGATCATCAAGCGCCGCGGTGTGATCCGGGTGATATGCGACAACCCCCGACACAAGCAGCGGCAAGGGTAGGAGCCTGTCCATGAACGGCCATCTGCGGCGTTGTCAGTCGGGCTTGCGTGCTCACGTACGACCCAGTACGCTCCGCGCGCAAGCCCTCCTTCCGCCTTGCATCTGGCCGCTCCTGAACAGGCTCCTCGATCGCAATTCTGGAAGGCATTTTTAGGAGAGAGTATGGCGCGTATTGCAGGCATAGATTTGCCAAGGGACAAACGAGTCGAAATCGGGCTGACGGCGATCTACGGGATCGGTCGGGCTTCGGCGCTCAAGATTCTCCAACAGGCCAAGGTGGACCCGGGGACGCGGGTCAAGGCGCTCCAGGAAGCCGAGGTGGTCCGCCTGCGCGAGCTCATCGACCGCGAATGTAAGGTGGAGGGCGACCTCCGCCGCGAGGTGGCGATGAACATCAAGCGGTTGATGGACATCGGGTCCTACCGCGGCCTGCGGCATCGCCGGGGCCTGCCGGTGCGCGGCCAGCGGACGCACACCAACGCCAAGACCCGCAAGGGCCCCAACCGCCGCTCCATCGGCGCGAAGAAGAAAGAGAAATAGGTATGGTCAATAAGAAAGTCGGGAAGAAGAAGGAACGCAAGCACGTGCAGACCGGCGTCGCGCACGTCCAAGCGTCGTTCAACAACACGATCGTCACCATGACCGATCTGGCCGGGAACGTCGTGGTCTGGGCGAGCGCCGGCAACCAGGGGTTCAAGGGGTCGCGCAAAAGCACGCCGTTCGCCGCGCAGCGGGCGGCCGAGGCTGCGGCAAAGAAGGCAATGGAAAACGGGATGCGGCAGGTCGACGTCTTCGTGAAGGGGCCCGGCTCGGGCCGGGAGTCGGCGATCCGGGCGTTGCAGGCCGCGGGGCTGAAGATCAACCTCATCCGCGACGTGACCCCCATCCCCCACAACGGCTGTCGGCCACCCAAGCGCCGGAGGGTGTAGTCGAAGGAATTTCATTTTTTGAAGTCTGACCGTTGAGAAGGCGGCGGATGCAAGGCGGAGCGAAGCGTCCCACCGGAGCGTACTGAGTCGTACGTGAGGATGGGATGCTGAAGCGACAACGCAGCAGACGCTGCCTTATCGGCGGTCAGAGGGGAGAGACTAGTGGGACGTTATATCGGGCCGGTCTGCCGGCTGTGTCGCCGGGAAGGCACCAAGCTGTTTTTGAAGGGGACGCGGTGTTACGGCGAGAAGTGCGCCATCGACCGCCGCGGCTACCCACCAGGCCAGCATGGCCAGGGCCGGATGAAGCGGACGTCGGAATACAGCCTCCAGCTCCGCGAAAAGCAGAAGCTCAAGCGGATCTACGGCTTGCTGGAGCGGCAGTTCCGCGGGTACTTCAAGCGCGCCGAGCGGATGAAGGGCATCACCGGCGAGAATCTGCTGGTCCTGCTCGAGCGGCGTCTGGACAACGTGACCTACCGGCTGGGGTTCGCCTCCTCGCGCAGGGAAGCGCGACAACTGGTGGGGCACGGCCATCTGTTGGTCAACGGGAAAAAAGTGAACATTCCCTCGTACCTGGTCGCCGTGGGCCAGACGGTGTCGGTCCCGGAAGGTTCGCAAACGGTGTTGCCGATCCAGAAGGCGCTGGAGGGCGTGGACGGTCGCGGCGTGCCGGCGTGGCTGGAGATGGACAAGACGCGGTATACGGGTCGAGTCAAGGAGCTGCCGACCAAGGAAGAGATTGCCCTGCCGGTCAACGAACAGCTTGTGGTGGAGTTGTACTCGCGCTGAGCCGCCGGTGCCGTGGCGTCGCCGCGCGACGGGTCGCGATTCTGCAACTGGGAGATATCTATGATTATCAAGACGAGTGATTTTCAGGCTCCGCGAAAGCTGGAGTGCGACAAGGAGAGCCTGACCGACACGTACGGCCGCTTTACCGCCGAGCCGTTCGAGCGGGGCTTCGGCACGACGATGGGGAACGCGCTCCGGCGGGTGTTGTTGTCCTCGATCGTGGGGGCCGCGGTGACGTCCATCAAGTTCGATGGGGTCCTGCACGAGTTTTCCACGATCCCCGGCGTCAAGGAAGACGTGACCGACGTGGTGCTCAACCTCAAGCGGCTCCGGGTCAAGCTGCACGGGGACAAGCCCAAGGTGGTCCGGATCGACAAGAAGGGCCCCGGCGCGCTGACCGGCGAGGACCTCATCCACGACGCGGATATCGAGATCCTCACCCCCGACATCCACATCGCCACGCTCGACAAGGACGCGCACGTCAGCGCGGAGTTGACCGTCAAGCTCGGCCGCGGGTACGTCCCGGCGGATCGGAACAAGGAGGAGGGCATGCCGATCGGGACGATCCCGATCGACGCGATCTTCCCCCCGGTGAAGCGGGTCAACTTCGCGGTGGAGCCGGCGCGGGTCGGCCGGATCACGGATTACGACCGTCTCGTGATGGAGGTCTGGACGGACGGCAGCATCACGCCGGATGACGCGATCGGGCACGCCGCCAAGATCCTCAAGGATCACATGTCGATCTTCATCAACTTCGACGAGGGCGATGCCGTGGCGGTGCCGGTGACCGAGGAGACGCGCCAGGACCTCAACCGGAACCTGTTCCGGGGCGTGAACGAGCTCGAGCTGTCGGTGCGGGCGGCCAACTGCCTCAAGAACGCCAACATCAAGACGATTGCCGACCTCGTGCAGAAGACCGAGCACGAGATGCTCAAGACCAAGAATTTCGGGCGCAAGTCGCTGAACGAAATCAAGGAACTCCTCCACGACATGGGGCTCTCGCTGGGGATGAACATCAAGGACATCCTGCCTCCCGAAGGCGCGGAGGCCGAGGCGCGGGGAGAGGTCAAGCACGAGGAAGGAGTGGTCTGAGATGCGGCATCGAATGGCAGGACGCCCGCTCGGGCGCAACAGCAGCCACCGCCGCGCGCTCTTTCGCGCGCTGGTCACCGCGCTCTTCGAGTATGAGCGGATCGAGACCACGCTGCCCAAGGCCAAGGAGATCCGGGGCTACGCGGAGCGCATGATCACCCTGGCCAAACGGGGCGATCTGGCGGCGCGCCGCCGCGCGCTCGCGTTCATCCGCAAGGAGTCGGTGGTCAAAACACTCTTCACCGATATCGCCCCCCGCTTCGCCGATCGCCAGGGCGGGTACACCCGGTGCATGCAGACCCGCCGCCGCCTGGGCGACGGCGCCGCGATGGCGATCCTCGAGCTGACCGAGCTCAAGCCCAAGGTCGTGACCGCCGCGAAGCCCGAGAAGGGCAAGGCCGCGAAGAAGGAACCGCCCGCGAAGAAAGAACGGCCAGCGAAGAAAGAATGGGCCGCGAACGCGAAGAAGGAAAAGCCCGCGGCGGCGAGAGCCAAGGCGGGATAGCGTTCTCCTGAACCATAGTTTCGACGACGGCGTGGCCTCAATCCACGCCGTCGTTGCATCGCGTTCCGACGACGCCGGCTTGACCGGTGCGTGGAATTCTCCTATAGTGGAGCGCTGTGCCTCGACTGATTTTCCCCGTGTTGCTTCCACTCCATGATTCTCGGCTCCGCGTCCAGCTCCGGACCGGCGCGGTGTTGGCGACCGCGCTCGTCTCGCTCCTGATCGGGTCGGTCGCCGCGGTTGCGGCGGACGACGTCGTCTGGCCCAAGGTCCGCGCCAAGGGGCTCCTGCTGGTGGAGCTGGGGCGGCAGGAGGTGCTGTTGGAGGCGAACGCCGGCAAGCGCCTGGCCCCGGCGAGTCTCACCAAGGTGATGACGGCGCTCATCGCGATTGACGAGGGGGATCCGGACGCAGCGGTGACGGTGAGCCGCCACGCGGCTCGCGCGACGGGTCACCGGCTGCGGTTGCGCGCGGGGCAGCAGTTCCGGCTGGGCGATCTGGTCGACGCCATGCTCGTGACCTCCGCCAACGACGCGTGCCGCGCCGTTGCCGAGGCGATCGGCGGGAGCGAGACGGCGTTTGTCGCCAGGATGAACGCGTACGTCGCGGCGTTGCATCTTCCCGACACGCACTTTGCCAACGCGTGCGGGTTCGACGCGCCGGGTCATTACTCCACCGCGCAGGACCTCGCCCGCCTGGCCGCCGCGGCGCTCGACCGGCCGGCCTTCGCCGAGACGGTGAAACTCCGCAACGGTGTGCTGCGCACGCTCGACGGCCGGAGGGCCTACCGCTTTCGCACGACGAACCGCCTGATGATGTCGAACTTCGACGGCGCCGTGGGCGTCAAGACCGGCTTTACTCGCGGCGCGGGGCGGTGCCTCATCGCGCGCGTCGTGCGTGAGCAGGGGGATCTGCTGCTCGTCATGCTCAACGCGCCCCGGCGGTGGTGGGATGCGGCGACGCTGCTGTCGCGCGCCTTCGACACGCTCGCCGATCGGACCCCGCCGGAGACCGCGCCCGCGTGGATCCCGGTCGAGCCGCCGGCTGATGTGACGGGCTCGGAGTCGGCGCCCTCCGCCGGCCCGATTCCCCTGTAGGAGCCTGTCCATGAATGGTCATCTCGGGAAGCAGCATTCGTCCGTCACGCTAGAGCGGCGTTGTCAGTCGGTCTTGCGTGCTCACGTACGAACCAGTACGCTCCGCGCGCAAGACCTCCTTCCGCCTTGCATCTGACGCATTCCTGAACAGGTTCCAACACCAGAAGACTCTGGCGGAATACTAGCAGGCTGCTGAAAAAGTCGGTTGGTGTGGCAGGCTGCTCAAAAAGTTCCAGCTGCAAGGCCGCAGGGAGGAGGAAACCGGAGCGTACTGGGTCGTACGTGAGGATTTCCGATGACCGAGAACACAGCAGATGGACTTTTTCAGCAGCCTGTTAGCTTCCTTCCCCTCGTCTGACGCGGACCCCTCCTGGATCGGCGTCCTGCTCGGCGCGTTCCTGGTCGCGGTGCTCTACTCGTCGGTCGGACATGGCGGGGCGTCCGGCTATCTGGCCCTCCTGGTCCTTGCCGGCTTTGCCCGACCCGAGATCACGCCGGTCGTCCTCGTCCTGAACATCCTGGTGGCCTCGATCGGGTTCCTCTCGTACCAACGCGCGGGTCACTTCTCCTCCGCGCTGCTTGTCCCGTTCGTCGTCACGTCGATCCCGGCGGCATTCGTCGGCGGGTTGCTCGCGGTCGACGATCGCGCCTATCGCCTCATCCTCGGCTGCGCGCTCGCGGCGGCCGCGGTCCGCTTCCTGCTGGTGCCGTCGATCTCGGCGCGCAGTCGGGCCGTCCCGGCTCGGCGGGCGCGGGAGATCGGGCTTCCGGTGGGCGGTGTGCTCGGCCTGCTGGCCGGGATGGTGGGGATCGGGGGAGGGATCTTTCTGAGCCCGCTGCTCCTGTTCATGGGATGGGCCGACGCGAGGCAGACCGCGGCGGTGTCGGCCGCCTTCATTGTCCTCAATTCGTCGACCGGGCTTGCGGCGCAGCTTCTCCGCGGCGGGTCGCTTGACTGGGGTCTCGCCGCGCCGCTCCTGGCGGCGGTCGCGGTCGGGGGAGCCATCGGGTCCTTCCTGGGCGCCACCCGATTCTCGCTCCTCTCGCTGCAACGGCTCCTGGGCGTCGTGCTCGCGAGCGCCGGTTTCAAACTCATCGTTGAACTGTGGTGAGCCGACGGGGGATGATCGCACCCGCCGACGCAATAAACGCTTGACCCCGTCGATGTATTATGCCAGCATACCGGCCGTGGCGAACGACAAAATTGTCGAACTGCCGGTCATGGGGATGATGGGGATGAGTGCCGCAGAGGAGTGTCGCCTATGAGCAGCCAGCGCCGCGTGATCTCGTCCCTCGGTTTATGGGTGTGCCTTGCCGTGGTTGTGGTGATTCCTCTCGCCGCGTTCGCCCAGGAGTCCCCGCCCGCTCCCGCGCCGCCGGCCATCGATTCCGGTGATACCGCGTGGGTGTTGACCTCGACCGCCCTGGTCCTCCTCATGACCGCGCCGGGGCTGGCGCTCTTCTACGGGGGGTTGGTCAGGAGCAAGAACGTGCTGGGCACGATCATGCAGAGCTTCATTATTCTCTGCCTGGTCAGTCTCCTCTGGGTCCTCTACGGCTACAGCCTGGCGTTCGGTCCGGATCGGGGAGGGCTGATCGGGAGTCTGGAATGGGCCGGGTTGCGGGGGGTGGGGACCGACCCGCATGCCACGTACGGGCCGACCATTCCCCACCAGGTTTTCATGCTCTTTCAGATGATGTTCGCGGCGATCACCCCGGCGCTGATCACCGGCGCGTTCGCCGAACGTATGCGGTTCTCGGCGGTGCTGGTGTTTGCCGTGCTCTGGTCGACCTTCATCTATAGTCCGCTCGCGCACTGGATCTGGGGCGGGGGGTGGCTGGTCGCGATGGGCGCGCTGGACTTTGCCGGCGGTGCGGTGGTGCACATCAGCTCGGGAGCGAGCGCGCTGGCCTGCGCGTTGGTGCTGGGCGCGCGGCGGGGCTACGGATCGGTCAACATGGCGCCGCACAATCTGCCGATGGCGCTGCTGGGGACGGGGTTGCTGTGGTTCGGCTGGTTCGGGTTCAACGCTGGGAGCGGCCTCGGGGCCAACGCGACGGCCACCGTGGCGTTTTTGGCGACGCACATCGCGGCGGCCGCCGGCGCCCTGAGCTGGATGACCGCCGAATGGGCGCAGCGAGGCAAACCCACGGTCCTCGGCGTGGCGAGCGGTGCCATCGCGGGGCTGGCCACGGTGACGCCGGGCGCCGGGTACGTCGGACCGTTTTCGGCGCTGGTGATCGGCCTGGTGGCCGGCGCGGCCTGCTATGCCGCAGTGGTCTGGAAGGGCCGGCTGGGCTATGACGATTCGCTCGATGTCGTCGGCATTCACGGCGTGGGCGGCATCCTCGGCATCCTCGCCACCGGCTTGCTGGCGTCCGTGGGCGTCAAAGGGCTCCTGTTCGGCAATCCCGGTCAGCTCGGGATTCAGGCGCTCACCGTTGCAGTCACCGCGCTCTTTGCGTTCGTCGGAACGTGGATCATTCTCAAGGTGATCGATGCGACGGTCGGGCTGCGGATCGGTGCCGAGGACGAGCAGCGGGGCCTCGATCTTAGTCAGCACGAAGAACGGGCCTATTCGGGCGAATAGGAGCCTGTCGATAAATGGCCATCTGCTGCGTTGCCGCTGCGCATCCGGTGCTCACGTACCTACCTCGTACGCTCCGCTCCGGTTCTCGCGGCGCCTTGCATCTGACGCATTTCTCGCCAGGCTCCAGTTGCAGGGGCGTTCAATTGAACGCCCCTACGGACCGGGGGATCATTCGGTACCCAGGGGGAGACGCATGAAGAAGATCGAGGCCATCATCAAACCGTTCAAGCTGGAAGAGGTGAAGGCGGCGTTGACCGAGCTCGGCGTGCACGGCATGACCATCACCGAGGTCAAGGGATTCGGCCGGCAAAAGGGCCACAAGGAAGTGTATCGCGGAGCGGAATACGTCGTGGAGTTCGTCCCCAAGGTGAAGATCGAGGTCGTGGTCGCCGACGCCATCGTCCAACGGGCCGTGGAAACCATCGTCCGGACGGCCAAGACGGGGACCATCGGCGACGGCAAGATTTTCATCGCCCCGATCGGCGAAGCGATCCGCATCCGAACGGGTGAGACCGGCGAGGGCGCGCTCTAGCAGGCTGCTGAAAAAGTCCATCTGCTGCGTTCTCGGTCGTCGGAAATCCTCACGTACGACCCAGTACGCTCCGGTTTCCTCCTTC
>MHEO01000076.1:0-2412 GCA_001803875.1 Nitrospirae bacterium RIFCSPHIGHO2_01_FULL_66_17
GTTCGCTGCCGCGAAGCGGCGGCGAAAGTTCAAATTGAGGGGCGGGCCGCTTTTGGCGCGTCCTTCTCGAATGCAGGGTTAGCCCCATACACCCTCTGCCACATGAACAACGCTTCCGCCAACGAAAACTTCAATCTCGCTTTCCGAATTGTTTGCTCGTAGCGCCAAAGTAGATGGTCTTCCCATTTCGTAACCTTGACCAACTATAACCTCTAGATTCGAGGTGCCAAACGTCCGATGGCGCAAGAGGTACGCTGCAAGAGAACCGTTGCTGCTCCCGGTGGCCGCATCTTCTGTGATTCCGTAGAAATCGGCAAACACTCGAACACTCAGGTTTTGGCTTGGTTCATAACTTTCTCGGCTGTATACCAATATGACTTTGGCCCATGCATCTTTGACCAAAGAGAAATATTCGTTCTTGTTGATTTTGGCTTGTTTGATGGCAGCCAAATTTACTAGCGGCACAATGAGTGTCGGGAAGCCTGTTGAAACCTCTTTGATCGGAGAATGCGGGTCGATGTCGGACATAGAAATACCCAATACCCGCGCCAGGATACCCGCTTCTAACGTTTTACCGAATTGGGGAGGCATCTGCTTCATCCACAATTGGGTTGCTTGCGCTGACCCTTCCGAAAACGTGACTGGTATTTTTCCGATGCGGAGATTGAGCGCAACTTCGTTTGCAGACGTTAGGCGTAATTTCTCGCGGATGATGTACGCGGTTCCAAGCGTCGGATGACCAGCGAACTCCACTTCAGCATTGGGCGTAAAAATACGGACATCATACCCACCATCTTTTGGCCGTCGTGATGTAATGAACGTTGTTTCCGAAAAGTTGATTTCTTTGGCGATCTGTTGCATCTCTTGATCTGACAAAGACTCACAGTCTATAAAGGTCGCCAGTGGGTTCCCCCCATATTTTTTGCTTGTAAATACATCAGTGATGAAAAATCTAGGCTTGTTCATTCGGATTGCTCGTATTTGTTGGGGCTAACTATAATTAGACGTCCCAATCATTTCTGCAAAACGAGCGTGGAGCGCTTGGTAATCGCTCCTCACGCGCACCAGTAATATAGCGAAGTATCCCGTTTTAATCCAGTGTTTACGATGTGAATATCATGCAAAGGCTGAAGTGTGTTATGACGCATATCCTGCGTCCTAACGCTCCCCGCCGGATTCGCCGAGTAACCGATCCGCAGGACTCTGCACGCCGCGGCCTCCGCGGTTCAGGGCGATCAACGGGCGGCCGGTCACGCGGGGCGGCCGGGACATTCGGCGATGGATTGAGGGCGAGACCGCGGGCGACCGACGTCAGGCCACTCGGCCCGCGACCGCCGAACTCTCCGCTTCTCGTTGAATGCGGAGCCGTTCGGCCTTCGACTCGTTGATCACGTGATCGAGCACGTCGTCGGAGAGCTGCGTGAGCTCGGCGGCCGCGTCCTTGAGCGCCCCGTGCTCGACCGCGCGCGACAGCACTTCGGCGTTCGTCTGCCCCCGCTTCTTCCCCATGAACGGCTTGGTGAGCAGATAGAGCACGTCGCGCAGCGGCATGAAGCGGAGGAAGCGGCGCAACAGCCTGAAGGTCTGTATGGGATAATGCGTCAGCTTGTAGAAAAAGAGCCGCCGCAGGCCGGCGTTGCGCTCGGCGTTGATGACCTCACCGGGCAGACAGGTCGGATCGATCTCCGAACACTTGAAGTACTTGTACCAATCGGTGACGTCGTTGACCACCCCGCGCCTCACGTATTCCTGCCACAGGGGTGTCCCGCGGTAGACGCACAGCCGATTGAACCCGAAGGTGTCGAGTCGCAACCGCGACGCAAAGTCGAACGTGGCCCGCATATCCTCCACGGTTTCGTCCGGATTGCCAACGGTAAAAAATCCGTGCACGATCTCGATCCCGGCCTGCTTGGCGTTCGTCACCGCGGATTCGATTTCTTCCAGCGTCTGTTCCTTCTTGAGGCGATCGAGCACCTTCTGGCTACCGCTCTCGATCCCGAACATGATCGTCCGGCAATGCGCCTTGGCCATGATGGGAAAAAGATGCTGGCACACGGAGTCGACCCGCCCCTCGACGCCCCACTCGATCGTGATCCCATTGTCCATGATGCCCTGGCAGATCGTCTCGATCCGCTTGGGCTTGAGGAGAAAGTGATCGTCGACGAAATACACGGCCCCGTAGCCGAGATTCTGGAGATACTTGAACTCTTCCACCACGTGCTCGGCGGTGCGGAAGCGCCACTTGCCGTCATTGAAGATCGGGATGTCGCAGAACACGCACGGCCACGGACAGCCGCGGGAGGTCTGCATCGTCGTGAAGCGTTCCATCGACAGCACCGCCGGCACGTCGAGCGGCATCGACTCGATAAAGTCCAGCGGCAGGCTCTCGCGGTCGGGAAAGGGCCACTGATC
>MHEO01000076.1:2441-5896 GCA_001803875.1 Nitrospirae bacterium RIFCSPHIGHO2_01_FULL_66_17
TCTGGATCACGCGCCCGTCCTTGGCCCACGTCAGGCTTTCCACCGTCTCGGGCGCCTCGAACCGCTCCACGAGATCGAGGATGAGTTGCTCGCCGTCGCCGCGGCAGACAAAGTTCACCTCGGGACACTGGAGCTTCACCAACTGGGCGTTGAGCGAGGCGAAGACGCCGCCGAACGCCAGCCGAACGGTTGGATCGACCGCGCGGATCTGACGGGCCAGAATCTTCGCATACGGGTAGCTGGTCGTGCTCAGGAAGCTCAGGCCGACGAGGGCGGGGCGCTGCCGTCGAATCTCTTCGATGATGACGTCGTTGGGCGTTTCCGGATTGGCCTGATCGAACATGACGCACTCGTGGCCGGCGCGTTTGAGCACGGCGGAGAGCGACATGATGCCGATGGGGGGGAAGCCCATGACCCGGATATTCCCGTTCTTGGCGCGGGTCGCCGCCGGGAGCGCGTAAAACTGGGGATCGCGGACGTGGATTAAGAACACGCGCATGAGCGCCTCGATTCTGAGAGGAAGGGATTCTGTGCGGATCGGATCAGCGGTGGATACGGTGTTCGCATGGACATCGTCGCCAAGGTATCAGTGAGGCAATCGATCTGTCAATGGCACTCGCCGGGATGTTGCTCACTCACGTTCTCCCGAGCCTGCCGAAAGAGCCGCGCCACGGCATCCATCGGGTTGTCCTCCAGCGCCGCCACCACCGCCTCCGCCCCCGCCCGCTTCAGCGCCTCGGCGGGATAGGAGTTCGCCACGGCCAGGCACCGCATCCCCGCGGCGCGGGCGGCCTCGATGCCGGCGAGGGAATCTTCGATCGCGAGGCACGACGCGGGAGCGATGGGAGGGGCGGGGTTTTGCGAACGGTTGAGCAGCGCGAGGGCCTTGGTGAAGCCCTCGGGGTTGGGTTTGCCGTGGCTCACATCCTCGGCACTGATGATTCCGACGAAACACGACAGAATGCCCGCTTGCTTCAGCATCGCCTCGATCTCCCGGCGCAGCGCGCCCGAGCAGATCGCGAGCGGGACGCTCTTCGCCAGCGCGCGCACGAAGCCGACTGCGCCAGGCAGCACGGGCGGCCGCTCGGCGATCTCCGCCATCAGCAGCGCGGACTTGCGCTCGATCAACTCGGGGACCCTGGGCAGCGCCGCCGTCTTGCCGTGGCGGGTAAGCGCCTCGGTGAAACATTCGCGGTCGTCCATGCCGAGGTAGATCGCGTCGTACTGCTCGCGCGTCAGCACGATCCCCTCTTCGCCCAGCAGGCGCCGGAACAGACTAAAGTGCAGCGGCTCGCTGTCCACGATCACCCCGTCGAAATCGAACACCACCGCCCGCAGCCCCTTCGGAATCCCCACCTTGACCCCCGCAAAATAAATGTGCTACCGTCTTCCGCCACTCGCGGCCCGCAACCGGCCGCATCCTACCACAGCCCGGTATTCGAGGAAAGGAGAAGCGCTCGCATGGGAAATCGCGTCCTGCTCACGATCAGTCTCGTCATCAACGGGATGTTCGCCGGTCTGTTCCTGATGGGTTTTCAGGGCCCCAACGTGTTGACCTCGTTCAATCCCGACATCGAGAAGCCGACCGTGGCGAAATCGGCGTTCGTCCATGAGATCGGCTCGGTCATCGGCCACGTCACGCTGGGCGAGCGCGTCTACGTCGCGCCCACCGCGTCGGTGCGCGGCGACGAGGGCCAGCCGATCTGGATCGGCAACGACAGCAACGTCCAGGACAGCGTGGTCGTCCACGGCCTGGAGACGGTCGAGGGCAAGGAGGTCATTGCCAAGAACCAGGTCGAGGCCGACGGCAAGAAGTACTCGGTCTACATCGGCAACCGGGTCTCGATGGCGCACCAATCCCAGGTCCACGGCCCGGCCAAGGTCGGCGACGACGTCTTCGTCGGGATGCAGGCGCTGGTCTTCAAATCCGAGATCGGCGCGGGCACGGTGATCGAGCCGGGCGCGAAGATCATCGGCGTGAAGATCGGCGAGAAGCGGATCGTTCCGACCGGCGCGATCGTCACCAAGCAGGCCGACGCCGACGCGCTCGCCAAAATCACCGACGCGTACGCGTTCAAGGACCTCAACAAGGCGGTCGTCCACGTCAACACGCAGTTGGCCGACGGGTACAACGGGAAGAAACCGGCGGAACATTAACCCCCCTCCCTCACCCTCCCCCTCAAGGGGGGAGGGAAGGGTGGGGGTGGCTTCGAGGCCTCCTATGGCACGCGTGCTCGTTCCTCTCGCACCCGGTTTTGAAGAAATCGAAGCCGTCACGATCATCGACATCCTCCGGCGCGCCAACGTTGAGGTGACCGTCGCGGGCACGGTGGATGGGCCGATCGTCGGCAGCCGCCGCGTCCCGATCATCCCCGACACGACGCTCGACACCGTCGCGGGATCCCGCTTCGATATGATCGTCCTGCCCGGGGGCGGCGAGGGCACGGCCAACCTGCGGCGCGATCCGCGCGTCACCGCGCTCGTCAAAGACCAGACCGCCCGCGGAGGGTACGTGGCCGCGATCTGCGCGGCCCCGACCGTGCTGGCCGACGCCGGCCTGCTCGACCGGAAGCGGGTCACGAGCTATCCGTCCTGCCAGTCGGAGTTTCCCGCCTCGGACTATCGGACCGACCGCGTGGTCGTCGACGGGCGCCTCATCACCAGCCGGTCGCCCGGCACCGCGCTCGAATTCGCCCTCGTACTGGTCGAGCGCCTGGTCGGTCCCGACGAGAGCCGCCGCATCGGCCGCGACGTGCTGGCTCAGGGAGCGGTCGATGCCTCGTGAGGCCACGTGGGTCACGGGGTTTCTCACCAGCATCCTCATCGAGTATTTGGACGAGCGGTGCCTCGAGGCGGCGCACATCCCGTACCAGACGCTGTTCGCGGGATCCGACTTCGCCGATCACCAGGGAGATCCCCTCGCCCTCCTGAAGGATCCCAACCAGTGGCTGCCACAGGACGTCTTGACGCGCCTGGTCACCCTCGCCGAGGATATGACCGGCGAAGCCGACGTCGCCTACCGTGCGACCGTGGCTCACTTCGCGCGGCCCGACCGACGCGGTCCATCCATCTTCGAGATCATCGCCGCGCTGCTCAACGACGTGCGCCACGTCGTGTCATCCTCCAGCCGCTGGGCCGGCGCCTTCACCAGCAACATGACCCTCCAGGCCATCGTCGACGCCGAACGGCCGGAGGCCACACTGCTGACGCACATCGCGAGCGGCGCGCGGATCACGCGCGCGCCCGGGCTGTTTTTCCGCGGACAATGTGAAGGCTTTCCGCGGCTGTTCGAAGGAGTCGCCACGACCGGGTGCCGGGAGGAATTCACGCAGGTGACGCTCCGCCAGATCGTCCACGATTTCGACGCGTACGAGATCGCCGAATCCGACGGGTACGTCCGGGTGATCGACCGTCGAAGCGGCGCGGTCATCGCCGCGGCCGAGCCCGTCGCGCTC
>MHEO01000076.1:5921-21038 GCA_001803875.1 Nitrospirae bacterium RIFCSPHIGHO2_01_FULL_66_17
AGCCCCGGCACGCCGACGGACCGATCGTCGCGCCCCACGGCGCGTCGTTCGCGGTGTTTGCCGCCGACGGCGCCACACCGGCCGCCCCGCCCGCCGCGAATGCGGTGCGCATCACCAAGGGCGGCCGACTCTCTCGCGGCCGCGTCGGCGTCGCGCTGGAACCCGGCGCGATCTACGGCGCGCCCTATTCGCGGTACCGCTTCGAGTGGACGGATCGCCGCGCGCACGTCATCCCGGCCGAGGATCGGCTGCGCGAGGCCTCGCGGCTGTTGTTTCGCCACCTGCACGAGCTTAAGCGGACCCAGCACAGCCTGCTGCGGTGCGAGCGGGATAACGCCACGCTGCTCACCGAGAACGTGCAGTTGCGGCGCGAACTGGCCGCGCAGCACCGGTTCGCCGATCTGGCGGCGACCAGCCCCGCCATGCGCGAACTCTGCCGCCAGATGGAACTGGTCGCGGACACCGATTCCACCGTGTTGCTGAGCGGAGAGACCGGCACGGGCAAGGAGGTCGTCGCGCGCGCCCTGCACTATAACGGTCCCCGGAAGGACGGCCGGTTTCTCGCCGTGAACTGCGGCGCGCTCCACGAAGGCCTGCTCGAGAGCGAACTGTTCGGCCACGAGCGCGGTGCCTTTACCGGCGCGGTGCAGCGGCGCGCCGGCAAGTTCGAATCGGCCGACGGCGGCACGCTGTTCCTGGACGAAATCGGCGAGCTGTCGCCGACCCTCCAGGTCAAGCTCTTGCGGGTGCTTCAGGAACGCGTCGTCCAGCGCGTGGGCGGCGACGAGGACGTCCCCGTCAACGTCCGGATCATCGCCGCGACCCACCGCAACCTCAAGGAGATGGTCCGCGCCGGACAGTTCCGCCAGGACCTCTATTACCGCCTCCACGTGATTCCGTTGGCCATTCCCCCGTTGCGCGAACGGAAGGCCGATATCCCGCTGCTCGCGGAAACGCTCCTGGATCGCCTCCGCCGCCGGCTGGGAAAACCCGCCGAGCGCTTCGCCCCCGACGCGCTCCGCATTCTCCTCGACTACACCTGGCCGGGCAACGTCCGCGAGCTCGAGAACGTGATCGAACGGGCGCTGATCCTGGCGGGCCGGGACCCCGTGTTGACGCCGTCCCATCTGCCTCCCGACTGGTTCGCCGGAGCCTCGACCTCGGCGGCGGGAGAACCGTGGACGGTTTTCACCGGCATGGATTGGTCCTCCTTCTCCCGCTTCTTCGAAGGCGGTGGATCGTTCGACGATCTCCTCGGCCGGATCGAGTGGGCCATCACCAAACGGGCGGTCGAAGCGCACCGGGGCAACAAGAGCCACGCCGCGCGGACGCTCAAGCGGAGCTATCGTTGGCTGCGCAAGCTTGAAAAGGAACACCTGGAGGTGGAGGCGGCCGGCCCAGGAGAGGCCTAAACCGCGTGCTATACTCGCTGCCATGTCCCAGCCGCCGTCTCCCCGTCCCGGACCGCACGCTCGCGCGTGGGTTGAACGCGATGCGAAAGTCGTGTCCCACTCCTACACCCGCACCTATCCGCTCGTCGTCCAGCGCGCCTCGGGCCTGACCGTCGAGGACGTCGACGGTCACCACTATCTGGACTTCACCTCGGGGCTCGGAACGAACCTCCTCGGTCATTGCCACCCCGACGTGGTCAAGGCCATTCAGGACCAGGCCGCCGCGCTCATTCACATGTCGGGAACGGATTTCTACTACCCCGCCCAAATCCGACTCGCCGAGGAATTGGCGAAACGCTGCCCGGGGGACGAGCCCAAGCAGGTCTTCTTCTCGAATTCGGGCGCCGAGGCGATCGAAGCCGCGATCAAACTGGCGCGGTATCACACCAAGCGCCCCTACCTGATCGCGTTCTACGGCGGGTTTCACGGCCGCACGCTCGGCGCGCTGTCGCTGAGCGCCAGCAAGGTCGTCCATCGTCGGGGGTTCGGTCCGCTGCTGGCCGGCGTCTTCCACGCGCCCTACGGAGACGTGGACTTCATCGAACGGGAACTCTTCGCGCACGTGGTGGCGCCCGATGAGGTGGCCGCCGTCGTCGTGGAGCCGATCCAGGGGGAAGGCGGGTACGTGGTGCCTCCTGCGGGATTTCTGCGCCGACTCCGGGAAGTGTGCACGCGCCACGGCATCCTGCTCGTGGTCGACGAAGTCCAGAGCGGCATGGGTCGCACCGGGAAGTTCCTCGCGTGCGAGCACGAGGGCATCGTCCCCGACATCGTGGCGCTCTCTAAAGGCCTTGCGGCCGGGATGCCCTTGGGCGCAACGATCGCCCCGACCCGCGTGATGACGTGGCCGGCCGGCGCGCACGCCAACACCTTCGGCGGCCATCCCATCTCGTGCGAGACCGCGCTGGTGGCGCTCCGCCATTTGGACGGGGGATTGATTGCGCGCGCGGCGCAGACAGGCGATCGTCTCATGGGCGCGTTGAAACGGTCCGCGGACCGCTCGCCGTCGATCGGCGAGGTCAGGGGCAAGGGCCTCATGGTCGGCGTCGAAATCCTCAAGGACCGCGCGCGCAAGACGCCGGCCCCCGAGGCGCGCAACCGCATCATTCAGCGCTGCTTTGAAAAGGGCCTGCTCCTTGTCGGCGCGGGCAAGCACGTCGTCCGCTTCCTCCCCGCCCTGGTCGTGACCGACCAGCAGATCGACCAAGCCGTCGCGCTCTTTACGGACGCGGTCATGGAAGTGGACCGCGAACTCCCCCACGCGGCCTAGCAGGGGCAGGGCACGGCATGCCGTGCCCCTACCCCGCAATCAGGTTCATCACCAGCCGGATCATCAGATCCTTATTCCCCGGCTCACTTTCCGCAGTGAGCAGCACCAAAGCCACGAGGGCGTCGAACTGTTTCCATTTTGGAAACGGTTCCCCTCTGCCTAAGTTCACCCGACTCATAAATATTCTTAATGTGCTTTGAGACGGCCGGCACGTTGACGCCATACAGATCGGCATCTGGGCCATGGCGAACCAGACCGAGTCCCGTGCCGGCGATGACGGGTTCTTCCGAATCCGGGGCGGGCTATTTTTTTGGAACATGCCGCGCGCGCGCCTTGGCCGCTGGGTGAACCGGATGTTATACTAACCGTCGTTGAACCCCGTGATTCCACAAGGTGCCGACGCCGCACAGTCGCCAACTTCGGCGGCCGAGTCCGCATCGCCCGGCCCGGTCTCCGAACCCGAATGGGCGGCTTGGCCCGACGAGAAACTCCTCGACGTGCGGCTGTGCGACCTCGACATCGCGATCGAGGGAAGCGCGCTCGCCCATCAGATTGCGCAACTGGCCTCCGAGCTCGAAAGCCACCGCCTGCTCTTTCGTCCCCGCTTCTGGATCTCGGATGAGTGGTTCACGCCAGACGGCGTGCCGGGGATCGCGGTGCCCTTCTACCTGGTCCACCCCCGCCTGGCGAAGCTGGAACTTCATCAAATGCTTGAAGTCGAGGGCGGCACGCCGGAGTGGGGGCTGCGCATCCTGCGTCACGAGGCGGGGCACGCCATCGAAAACGCCTACCGCCTCCGCCGCCGTCAGCGCCGCCGGCAGTTGTTCGGCAAATCGTCCGAACCCTACCCCGACCGTTACACGCCCAGACCGTACAGCAAGAGCTTCGTCCTGCACCTCGATCTGTGGTACGCGCAGAGCCATCCCGACGAGGACTTCGCCGAGACGTTCGCCGTCTGGCTGACCCCCGGCTCGCTGTGGCGGGAGCGGTACGACGGCTGGCCGGCGCTCAAGAAGCTGGAATACATGGGCGCGCTGATGCGCGAGCTGGCGGACGCGCCTCCCCCGGTGACCGCGGTCGAACCCGTGGACCCGCTGCCGGAGCTCCGCCACTCGCTGCGCGAGCACTACCGGCGCAAGCGCGAGCGCTACGGCCTCGCCCACCCGAACTTCTACGATCGCGACCTCCGACGGCTCTTCTCCGACGCGCCCGAGTTCGCGGCCCACCCGCCGGCGGCGGTCTTTTTGAGGCGCATCCGCCGCGAGGTGCGCCGCCAGGTGGCGAGCTGGACCGGCGCCTACCAGTACACGATCGACCAGGTGCTCGAGGCGATGATCGCCCGCTGTCGCGAACTCAACCTGCGCCTGGCCGTGCCGGTGGATCAGGCCGTGCTCGACTTCACCGTGCTCCTCACCGTGCAAACCATGAACTTTCTTCACAGTGGCCGCCACCGGGTGGCGCTCTAGGAGCCTGTCCATGAAGGGTCATCTGCGGCGTTGTCGCTTCGGAATCCCTCCTCACGTACGAATCAGTACGCTCCGGGGGGATTCCTCACTCCGCCTTGCATCTGACGCCTTCCTGAACAGGCTCCAACGGCCGATAACTCGGACGGGCTCCTAGGGGCGATGCGTATTTTAGTGCTCATGCACGAAGACCTTATCCCTCCCGACGATCCGGCGGGCATCGACCTCGCCGCCGCGGCGTGGAAAACCGAGTACGACGTCGTGACCGCGCTGCGCGGGATGGGGCACGAGGTCCGGCCCCTCGGCGTGCGCAGCGACCTGGGCGCGATCAAACAGGCGATCGAAGAGTGGAAGCCCCACATCGCGTTCAATCTTCTCGAGGAATTCGACGGCGTCGTCCTCTACGATCAAAACGTGGTCTCGTTCTTGGAGCTGCTGCGGATGCCCTACACGGGGTGCAACCCGCGCGGGCTGATGCTCGGCCGCGACAAGGGCCTGTCCAAGAAAATCCTGTCGTACCATCGCATCCCGTTTCCAGATTTCGTCGTGTTCCCGATCGGGCAGAAAGTCAGGCGTCCCAAGCGCCTGGCCTTCCCGTTGATCGTGAAGTCGGTCTGCGAGGAAGCCTCGCTCGGGATCTCGCAGGCCTCGATCGTGGAGGACGACGACAAGCTCCGCGAGCGCGTGGCGTTCATCCACGAGACCGTGGGAACCGGCGCGATCGTCGAGCGGTACATCGAGGGGCGTGAGTTGTACGTCGGCGTGCTCGGCAACCAGCGCCTGCAGGTACTGCCGGTGTGGGAGCTGGACCTGAGCAACCTGCCGGACGAGGCGCGCCGCATCGCCACCCAGAAGGTCAAGTGGAACGTGAAGTATCAGGCCAAGTACGGCATCATGTCCGGCGCGGCGAAGGACCTACCCGACGGGATGCCGGAGCGGATCAGGCATCTGGCCAAGCGCGTGTACCGCGCGCTCGGCCTTAGCGGCTACGCGCGGATGGACCTGCGCCTTGATCGGGACGGGAACGTCTACGTGATCGAAGCGAACCCCAACCCCCAGATCGGCGCCAGCGAGGATTTCCCCGAGTCGGCCAAGCTCGCGGGTCTATCCTATCAAGCGCTCCTCCAGCGCATCATTGCTCTAGGGTTACGCTGGCGACCGGACAAGGCCGCCTGATCTCTTGGTCCAGGAGTTCGTCCGAGTATTTGGGTGTTGGAGCCTGTTCAGGAAGGGTCAGATGCAAGGCGGAGGGAGGCCTTGCGCGCGGAGCGTACTGGTTCGTACGTGAGCACGCAAGGCCGACCGACAACGCCGCAGATGGCCCTTCATGGACAGGCTCCTACGACGCGATGGCGCGCACGCAATTTCGCCCCTCGCGCTTGGCGGCATAGAGCGCGCGGTCGGCCCGCTCGATCAGATCATTGGGCTTTTCCCCGACCCGCGAGGCGGACACCCCGATGCTGATCGTCGGCAAGGCGATGTCCTCGCCCCCCTCCGCGCGTTGATCGGCCGCGACCTTCCCACCCGCTTCCGCGCGTTGATCGGCCGCGCCCTTTCCACCCGCCTCCACGGCCCGACGCAGTTTTTCGGCAACCCGGCACGCCCGCTCCGACCCGGTACCCGGCAGGATGATCGCGAATTCCTCTCCGCCATACCGCACCACGGCGTCCCGAAGCCGGGTCTTCCCGACCAGGAGCCGCGCGATGGCCGTGAGCGCGCGGTCGCCCTGCCGGTGCCCGTGGGTGTCGTTGTACGCCTTGAACATATCCACGTCGATCATGAGCAGCGACACCGGTTTGCCCGTCCCGAGCGCGTCCCGAAGGAACGCGTCGAAATAGCGGCGGTTGTAGAGTCCCGTGAGGGGATCCCGGTTCGCCAGCTCGATCAGGGCCCGCTCGGTCGCTTTCTGCGAGGAGATGTCGCGCATCAACACCATGCCCGCCGCCTGACACTCCAGCGACGGCGGCAGGTGATGGCAACTGACGAAGATGGTCCGGGCTCCCTTGGCATCCTCGATCACGTGCTCGAACGTGCGATCCGGATTCCGGGACTTGCCCGTCCCGGCCACCAGCGGGCATTCATCGCGCGAGGGACAGTGAAACAAGAACTCGCACTCGGTACGGCCGATGAGGCGCGCGGCCTCCATCCCCAGCATCGCGCCCGCGGCGTGGTTGGCGGCGAGCACCTTGCCTCCGGCGTCGACCACCAGCACGCCTTCGGTCGCATCCCGAAACAGCGTGGACACCAGCCGCTCCGGAGAAGCACCGCCCCACGAGGTGCCGGGCCATTCCGATGGGGGCTTGCCCGCCGCCTTCATCGGCGGCCCCTTCCCGCCGGCCACCCCGCAACCTCCAGCCACGCGGGATCGATGGCGTCCTCGACGGACAGCAGGCCGGTGATCTCCTCGCCCGACGTCACGGCGAGATGCCGGACCCCCGCGCGGGCCATGATCGCCAGCGCCGTGTTGACCGATTCGCCCGCGTCGATGGTCTCCAGCGGCATGCCCATCACCTCGCCCACGGTCGTGACGTAGGGATACCGATCCATCGCCACCACCTTGCGCACGAGATCGGCGCCGGTGACGATCCCGGCGATGTCGCGCCGGGCGAAGCCGCGAAACTTCAGCGCGCGCGCCATCGTCCGGCGGCCCGCGATCAGGAGGCCGCTCACCGAGGAGTGCGTCATGAGCGCCGCCGCGTTCCGCACCGTTTCGTCGATGGTCGCAATGACCGGCAACCGCGTCATCATGCGCTCGACCGCGACCGGGAGAAAATCCACCACCGGCAGGAGATCGCGGACCGAGAGCAGACCGCACACGCGCCCCTCGCGCGTGACCGCGAGATGCCGGATCGCGCGCTCGGCCATCAACTCACCCGCCGCGTTGGTCGAAGCCTCCTCGTCGATCGTGACCAACGACGGGGTCATCGCTTCGTGGACCGGCATCGCCCCGGGGTTTCGATCCGCGGCGATCACGCGACGCACCAAATCAGTTTCGGTCAGGATGCCGGCCGGCGTTCCATCGTCCTCGGACACCAACACACTGCCGACCCGATGCCGCGCCATGAGCGCGGCCGCGCCCTGCACCCACGCATCCTTCCTCATCCAGTGCAACTCGCTCGACATGACCTCTCGCACAAGCCGCATGGTCTGCTCCTTTCCCGCTGGCAGCCGTAAGGTTCCCCCCGCGCCGACACGCCTTTCTCACCTCTGGCTGTAGGGTATCACACCCCGCCAAGGAGTCCATTCCGAAGAAGGAGTAATAAGGATGGAGCAAAGGAACGATGACGGCTCCCTCGAACGAGGGATGAGCCATGCCCAGGATGATTCCCTCGACCTTTTACTCCGGCGATCGGTTCTGCTAGAATCCCGTCTCGTTAAACGGCATCAATAAGCGGCCGTCGATCCCCACACATCAGGAGGTCATGGATGATATCTCGTCGTTGTTCCCGCAACCTGATCGCATGCGCGACGGTGCTGGTCGCATCGCTCGCCGTGCACCTCGACGTCCGCGCGGCCGATCCGTCCACGCCGGAGGCCGGCGACCCCGGCAAGATTTTGGTGGAGATTTTTCTCGCGCTCGACCGGAAAGGAGACCTCGATGCGATCGAGCGGGAGTTCGCCGCCGTCGGGATCACCAAGGTCCGCCCCAATCAGTTTTCTATTCAACGGCTCTGGACGAACGACAATCACGACACCCCATTCTCAAACACTTCATTTTCTGATAGAGTCCTTTCCTGATGAAGACAGTCAACACCTTCCCCCGGCTCTTTGCTGGTCTTCTTTTTTCGTTATACGCCTTGAGCGCCAATCCGGATGGCGAGGCGGCCAGGTTGACCGGAGGTCTCGAAAACCAGCCGGTTCCCCCTGCACAAGGGTCGGAGGACCCCGCGGCCAACGGCAAAATCTTGGTAGAGATTTTCCTGGCCCCCGATCGACGAGACGACCTCGATGTTATCGAGAAAGCGTTTAAGGCCGTCTCCATAACCCGCATCCGTACCCAATTCTTTCGCCTTGGACATCCGCCGGAGAACGTTGCCGTCGGCAAGAACGTCCCGGCTGCCGTCGCACGGCTGGCAATCCACATGGCTATAACCTACAACGGAGGTGTAAAATTTCTTCTTCCCCAGTATCGATTCTTCCCGGAGCATATCGCCATCGGAACCTCGGCCTTTGACGAAGCTTCCAACATCCCCATCCGGGCGGAGGACCTCGATCGGCTGTCCGATCCCGCTTTGACCACCTCGCAATTCCATGCGCTCTACCGGCAGCTCACCGGCGAGGACAAGCGCCTACCAACATATCTGAAGTAGAAGCCCGGTAGGCTGGGGAAACAGTCCTATGCCGCAGCACGCTGGTCTACCCACCTTGATTTTTCCCAAACAACACGGCGATGCCGTTGGGGGCATCCTGAGATGGAAGAGTCGTCTCGACCGCATCGGTCTCCGTATTGATGACGGCAACCTTCCCGTGCGGTGTCTCCCGGGTGAGGGTGACGTAGGCGTAGTGGCCGTCACTGGTGTAGGCGATACCCTGTGGTCCACGGCCGACGGAAATCACCTTGTCCACCCTCCAGGCATCGATGTCCACCTTGTACACGGCCGCCGCATCCATACAGGGAATGTAGAGGAAGGGACGAGTGGGATGCGTCGGCGTCTGCACCGGGCGTCCGCCGACCGAAAGACTCGCCAGCAGGACTTTTCCTGCAACGTCGATCTTATGCACCTGATTGAGTCCAGAGTCCGTCACATACGCGAGCTGGCCGTTCCGGTTGACCCCGATGGCCACGGGCCTGGCGCCAGGCGGCAATTTGATCAGGTCAACGCTCCCCCGTTCCAAGTCAACCACCGACACGTCACCGGAACGGCTGTTAGGGGTCAACAGCGTCTTCCCATCTGGAGTAATCGCAGGTCCCTGGGGCCCTTTGCCCTTGAGCTTGATGGTCTCGATCCGCCTAAACTCAGGCACCGCGACCACGGACACCGTGTTCGCGGCTTTGCTGGCCACGTAAAGCCGCGTCCCACTTGGACTCGGAACGATATACGCCGGTTCGTGTCCAACCACGACCGACGTCAGCATCGCATTGGTGGTCACGTCAAAGACCTGCACGAGGTCGTCTGATTCGTTCGTGAACAGAACCGTCACATAAAAAAAACGTCCTTGGGGATCCACATTGACGTGTTGAGGGCGTGAGCCAGTTCGGACGGTGGCGACGATCGTGCGAGCGGCGGGATCAAGAACCGAGACCGTGTTCGATTGTCCGTTGACAACGTACAAGCGCGGCCCGGCCGCGGGAATGCCTGCGGGCATGGCCAAGAGGAGGCTTACGACGGTCGCCATCGGAAGAACCATCTGCTTGGCCATCACGACCCTATCGGTCTTCTGACACCGCGCTCTCACGGCCACAGTCCTGTGTCCCGTGAGGCTGGTAGCTGTGATGAGACTTTAGCGTGATCGAGCAGCCGCCCGGGATCACTGACTCTGGTGGCTGTGTTCCCTTCTCACACAGTACGGCCCCTCGCAGCCCTCGATGTCGACGGCGGGGCCTCTCCCAGGTGGAATGCGGAATTGGGCTTGGGTCTCATACACGGGGCGGATCACCTGGCTCGCGTCCAACTCAAAGTTGAGCGCCACTGTGCCGTTTGCGGGGACGGTCATTTCTTTGATGAGCGGCTGCATGTGCGGATGCCAGACCGCCACCTGGTAGGTTCCCGGCGGCACGTCGTCGATCGTGAAGCCGCCGCCGCGGTGCGTCTTGACAAAGTACGGATTGTCCGCGACCCACGCCCAGCTCTGCATGTACTCGTGCATCCCGCAAATGATTTGCACGATTCGCTTGTTCTTCTCCAGCGCCACAAAGCCGCTGTGGGGCTTGTACGACACCGGAATCGGGAAGCTCAGCACGCGATTGCCTTTTTCCGGCTGATACACCTGCGCCGCGTGCATGATCGGATCCTTGTTGGTCACCGACAGCAGGCTCTCATTTCTCATCACCGTGACCAAGGGGTGAACGTGCGTGAGTTGCCCGTCGTGCAGCTCAAACTGCTCGCTCTCGGGAACATCCGCCGGGTGGAACATGCAATTGACCGTGAGCAGCTCGGTGTCGCGGTACCGAAACGCCTTTCCCCGTTTCACGTTGAGCACCGCCACGACCGCGTCCTGGAGGCCGCCGGTTTGGTCCACATTGAATTCCTTGAGCACGACGTGGCCCGCTCCGTCCGAAATCCTTTTGCAGAAATCGCCGAACGGGTACAGCACCATAGGAAACACCCGTGGCTCCGGAACCTCCCCGCGCAACGTGACCGTTCCGGTGATCGTCCCCCCGTTCTCCACGTCTGCCATGTCGTAGGACCACGCGGCAGAGGCCATCAGTGTGAAGACGGTCGCGGCCACTACCGCGACCATGTTGTGTGCATACCCCGGGACGGGCTGACTCATGACTCTTCTCCGCGAAGAGGGCACCTATGGGGACTGTCCGCTATGCCTGAGGATACCACGACACCGCGTGAAGGCGACAGGGTGTTACTCGGCCCACCGCCCAAGCCCCTTTTTCAGCAGCGTGATCGCGATCAGAACCCGGTCTTTGCCACGGCCCTGCTGCTTTTCACCTTCGGCAGGTCTTCGGTCAGAATATAGGAGTCCGCTGTGATCTCTACCGTTTCATGCGGCTCGATATAGCGATTGGTCACATTTCGTGCAATCGGAACGCGTTTGCTATCCAAAAGGTCATAGTAGACATAAACCCTTTTTCGTTCATTCGAGTTATTGCGGACGGTCGCCCGCCAGATGAATTTGGTCTTCCCGATTCGTTCCCAGACCACGTCGGGATGCCATTCATGCGCCAGCACCTCGACGACCGGCGGAGACGGCTCACTCGCCGCCGCGAAAGAGGGAAGAACACCGGTCGCAACCCACGTTATGAAAATCAAAAACGCGGAGAGGACCAGCACCGAATCCGCTTTATAGGCACGCGCCATCTTACAAGTCGACCCTCGGCCCGATCATCGAGTCATCATTTCTGAGTCGCTTTTTGGACGGGCTGGCTTCCCATCCCGAACGGAAGACGCCGCTCCTTTGGCTCGGCGAGGCTGCGGTACAGTTCCTGAAATTGGTCACTGGACAGGTTGGCGTCCGTCAGCCGAGCGAGGTCTTCCGGCAGGACTGGAGTCCAGGCCAACTCGGCCGTGTCGGTCGAGCCGATCTTGATCCAGTGATGCGGGAGGATGTCCTGCCGGATCAACCGATCGATCTTTCCGGAGTATTTGATGGCCTCCTGGATCGCCCGGCGCGCCACATCGGTCGGGACGCATTTGCCGATCCCAATATTGGTGGGCGGATCCAAGGCCGGGTAAAACCGAAGTCGGACCTTCACCCGCTCCGCGTCGGAGACCAGCGCACGTTTGACTTCCTCAACCTGGCCTTTCCATTTCTTGGACAGGACCATCTCAATGGTCGTGGATTTGTCTCGGTTGCCCTTCGCGCCACAATCGTAGACCACATCCGCTGAAAGGGCCTCTGGCCGGCCCCACAACACCATGCACGCGATGAAGATCGCGCAGATGCGAGCCTGCTTCTTCTGGTGACGCGGCGTCATCGGGGGACCTGACCAGGCGTATGTTTCGAACTCAAGACGTCCAAGTATCTTCGCGCCCGTGCATGATTCGGATCAAGTTCCAGGGTCCGTTGGAACGCTTGAACAGCCAAGTCTTTGAGCTGATGTTTGTCGTCTGAATCAGTGAGCGAGGCGGCCAACATTACTTGGGCTTCGCCAAGCGCAAAAAACACTTCCGGAGACCCCTGTCGGACCTGCGACAACGCGGAATACTCTCGGACCGCGTCTTCATATTGTTGTTGTTCGAAATAGGTCCGCGCCAGGCGCTCGCGGGCTGCGGATTCATTGGGGTCGTCATCGAGAACCCGCTGCCACTCCTTGACGGCCTTGGCGATCTCGCCCTGTCTCTCATAAATCAAGCTCAGATCGAATCGCGCTTCGGTCAGCGACGGATCAAGCCGCAACGCCGTTTCGATCTCGCGCTGGGCTTTGGGATAGTCGCTCCGCTTGAGATACAAACTCCCCAGGCCGGCATGAACCACGGCGACCTTCGGCGAAAGTTTGTTGGCCGTTTGATAGGCGGCCATTGCCTCCGCATCCTTTCCCTGCCGATAGTAGGTATGTCCCAGAGAAATCCAGGCATGGTCATCCTTCGGCGCAAGCTCGGTAGCTTTCCGAAATTCCAGAGCAGCGGCGTCAAGCGACTGACTTTGCAGGTAGAGCCGTCCGAGCCAGTAGTGCACCGTCGGGCTATTGGGATGCTCACCAGCCATCTTCTTGTACACGTCGATGGCCTGCACGCCGCGGCGCAGCGCCATGTACGTCATGAAGAGCGCCTGATGATATTTGTGGGTTTCAAGACTGGCCTGGACCGCCAGGGTCAATTTCCCCAACCCCTCATCGTAGCGCTGCTGTTTGCTGAGTTCCTTCCCTTCTTCAAAGTAGGACTTGGCTGCCTCCTCGGGCGTTGTTCCGTGCGCAAGAACGGGAACCAGCAGCAGGATGGCCAGCACGACAGCGCTT
This sequence comes from Nitrospirae bacterium RIFCSPHIGHO2_01_FULL_66_17, assembly GCA_001803875.1. GTDB lineage: Bacteria > Nitrospirota > Nitrospiria > 2-01-FULL-66-17 > 2-01-FULL-66-17 > 2-01-FULL-66-17. The sequence goes on from MHEO01000076.1 coordinate 18,678, forward strand.
TTTAACCGATTCATGACCGACATTGCGACGCGGACTCCTTTCATAAGAACGATTCACGTTACCATCCGAGCATCCCAAAACACAACCGGAGATGATCCTCGGTTTGTCGTTGCCACGTCCATCTTGATATGATCGCTCTGTGACCGGCGTCGATCCCGTGTGTCGTACATGTTCAACGCTTTCTGCTGACCTGGCACGCTGGGTTATTCTGATCATGCTGGCCGCCTCGTTCGTTCCTTCCCTTGCCGCTGGAGCAATGAAAGGACGGATCGCGGGCCAGGTTCAGATCAACTCGGAACCGGTGGCCGGTGCGGTGGTCTACCTTTCCCCTTTGGACGGTCGGCCTTTGGCGGCCGCGCCCACCGTGAGCACCGTCCGACAGGAACACCTCCGGTTCGCGCCGGACGTCCTGGTTGTTCCCGCGGGAATGACCATCCGTTTCGAGAATCACGACGATGAGATCCACAATATCCACTCACGCTCGAATGACAACCGTTTTGACACCGGCGCCCACCTGCCCGGCACGGTCAAGGAAGTGATCCTGAAAAATCCTGGAGCCGTGCCCATTCGGTGCCGCACCCACCAGAATATGCGGGCGCTGATCATTGTCACGCCATCACCCTACTTTTCAGTCACGGATAAGCTCGGACGGTTCGAGATCTCAAACGTGCCGACCGGCCGTTACCGAGTCGAGACCTGGCATCCCCAACTGACCGCTGACGAAAGGGCCAGCGGAGGGATGGACCTGAACCTGGACGCCGAAGGACAGGTTGTTCAACTCCAGTTCACGGCAAGAGCCGGGGCCGGGACCGATCTGACGGAAACCACGGGCCGGGACTGGACCTCGGTCGTGGAACAGATCCGCACAGAACTGGACCTGGCCATCGCCCTCTGGAAAAGGGGACGCATCACCGCGGCCACCGCAAAAGTGATGAACACCCACTCGAGACTGTATGGAGAATCCGGGCTGCGGGAAGCGATCTCTCAAGTTTCCGGGAAGGTTCGCGCGGCCGAGCATGAGCGCCGTTTGGATGCCCTGCGCAAGCGGATTCAGGGAATCGGAGCCGAGACAACGACGGAATCGATCCTCAAAGAGGAGGCCGCAGCTCTCGTCATCGGACTCATGAGGGACGCTGAGAAGATGACGGATTCCTGATCCACCGTCATCTCGTCGCCGCATTCCCAATCAGTCTCAGGGGACCTGGAGTTCGACGGTCGGAGGTTGAAGGTCAAGCAAGTCCAGCGCCGGTTGAAGCCGATATCCTATTTGAAGAGCGTGTAATGGAATATCCACCTCGGAAGAATCGAACTCGAAATTCAGTTCGACCTTCCCGTTGGCCGGAACAGTGATCCGTTGCGCCTGAATCTCCATATACGGATGCCAGGCGATCACGTCATAGGTCCCCGCCGGAAGATCTGCAATCGTAAAACTTCCATCCGCTCCGGTTATGGCAAAGTACGGATTTCCCACCGCCATCCCCCACGACTGCATGAAGTCATGCACCCCGCACTGGGTGCGAAAAAGATAATGACCATTCCGGAGCCGAATCTCCTTCGCGACAGTGCTCTCCGGAAGCATCGGCTTATTGAACATCGCGAACGTGTAAAACTCTTCGAGGGTGTAGCCTTGAATATCGTGGACAACCGCGTCCTTATTCACGATCGAGAACGGATGATGGTTTCGGACGGGCGTCACGAAGGGCGCGATGCGGCAGTTTTCAAGCCGTATCTCCGGCGTGTAGTCGAACCGCTTCCCCTTTTCGACCCCCACCACGGCCACCACGACGTCCTGAAACCCGCCATCCTCGGACACCCGGAACTCCTTGAGCAGCCGGTTTCCCTTCCCGTCCGAAACCCGGGTGCAGAACTCGATATTGGGAGAGAAGACCATGTGGAAGATCCGGCTCGGAGGAGGCGTTCCCTTCAGGGACACGCTCCCGGTCACCACTCCGCCAGAGGTCACCACGATCTCTTCATACCCCCAACCCGTCGTCGCGGCGCCAGAGATGAGCAGGCCCACCACAGCCGCAAGAACGATCCCCACGCTCGCCGATCTTGATCGCACGGCCCTTCCTCTCAACTCAACAATAGGGAACCTCACAACCATCCAGACCGTGCCCCGGATGGGCCTCGGGCCCGATCCGGAACTTGTCTTGCCTCTCGTAGATCGGCCGCTGAACACTCCCGGCATCAAACTCAAAATTGATCGTGACCCTCCCGTTCGCCGGAACGGTCATCTCTCGTTCGATCGGCTTGAGATGAGGATGCCAGGCCACCACCTGGTAGGTCCCCGGCGGCAACCGGTCAATCGCGAACTCCCCGTTTCTCTTTGTCTTCGCGTAATACGGATTATCGACCACA
>MHEO01000077.1:0-2330 GCA_001803875.1 Nitrospirae bacterium RIFCSPHIGHO2_01_FULL_66_17
GTTCCGCTTCCGGCGCCGGTATCGGCGCTATCGCCACCGTCTACAGTTCGAGCAACACCGTACCTGCTTGCGAATGGCATTGCCGCCGCGCCGGTATGTGCTTAAACTTCCTCGCATGTCCTACCGCCATCTGCGCCAGTCCCGCATTAGCAAAGCCGTACTTTTCTGGCTCGTCCCGGCCCTTTTGCTGTCTCTGGGCTTGCGCGTCTGCTTGCATTTCCCGGACGCCGACCACAGTACGCCCGTGCATCTGGAAAGCATGCTCGCCGCCGCCGACCACGGCGCATCGGAATCCACCGCCGATGTGGATATGCCGCTGTCCGCGGTGCTCAAGGCGTTCCAGGCGGACCCGGCCTGCGCCCTGTTCGTCTTCGTCCTGATTCTCGCTTTCGCGCTCCGCACCGGGCCCGGCGTGCGACCGGAAACGCTGTGGTTCCGTCCGCCGCGCGGTTGCGGCCTCACTCCGCCGCCGCGCGCCCCGCCGCGCTGATACTCCCCGCAGTCCGGCCGTCAGGGTGGGTATACGCCCGCCGGCCTTGGTGTTCATCCCAACCGATCCGATGAGCCGCTGACTCCGTTTGCGGAGCCCGCGGAAGGGAGTGTTCCGTGTTACATCTTCGATATGTCATGAGTGCAGCCGCGCTTGGCGTCATCGCGGGCCTGCTGGACCCGGTTTCTGCCGCCGACACCGTGCAAAAACCTGTTTGGACGTTGGAAGTGAGCGTGCGCCGCGCGCTCGACACCGCGCCCGAGGTGCGCGTCGCCGACGCCCAGGTGACGGTGCGCGAGGGCGGGCTGCGCCAAGCCGACGCCTGGCCCAATCCCGCGGTCGAGTTGCGTGCCGATCAGAAGCTCGGCATCGAAGATAGCCGCGGCGGCACCGATCTCACGCAGGTCGCGATCAGCCAACCGCTGCCGCTCTGGCGCCTCACGCGCCAGCGGCGCGTGGCCGAGGCACAGCTCGCCAGCGAGCACGAAAATCGCCGTTACCAGCACCTGTTACTCGAGCAGCAGGTGGCACAGACCTATCACGCGTTGCAGCTCGATGCGGCGCGGTATGCGCTCGCGCGCGAGCGCCGCGATCTAATGGAGGAAATCGCCACCACCCGCGATCGGCTGGTGCGTTATCTTGCGCCCGCTGAACGCGGGCGCCTCGGTATCCTGCGCGCACAGGCCGCGCAAGCGATCGCCAGCGCCGAAGGCGAGTATGCCGAGACCGCCGCGCATCTACGCGCGTTGCTGGCGCTGCCGGCGGAGACCGAGCCTCAACCCACGCCGCTTGTGCCGGCCATCTCGCCCGCTCCGCTCGATACATTGCTCGCGCGTCTTGCCGGCCATCCCGGGATAGCGGGTGCGCGTCTTGAGCAGGATGCGGCACGCGCCGGCATAGACGCAGCGCGTTCGCAGCGCTCCGCCGACCCGGTGCTCTCGCTGTTCCGCGAACGCGATTTCTTTGGCGGGCAGAGGCGCGAATTCGGTGGCGTCACACTGAGCGTGCAGATACCGCTGTGGAATCTTAATAACGGTGGCGTGACCAAGGCCGTGGCCGAGACCGAGGCTGCGCGCGCTCGTCACGACGCACGCGCACGCGACCTGGATGCGCGTCTGCGCAAGAGCCATCTGCATCTCAACCATTTGATTGAGCAGGCCGTGCACCATCGCAGCGAGGTGCTGGAGCCGAGCGCGCGGCTGTTCGCACTCACCCGTAAGAGCTTCGCCACCGGCGAAGTGAATGTGTTGACGCTGGTGGATGCACACGATAATTATTTCAGCGCGCGCAGCCGCTACCTCGAGCTGCTCACGCAGCAGTGGCTGGAGGCCACCGACCTGCGGCTGGCCGCCGGCCAATCGCTGCTCGCCACGGAGGCCGCGCCATGATCGCCGCACTCATTCGTTTTGCACTGGTGCAGCGCCTGATGATGTTGCTCGCCGCCGTGGCCGTGGTTGCCGGCGGGCTGTGGGCCTTCAACACGCTGCCCATCGACGCCTTTCCGGATATCTACACGCCGCAGGTGCAGGTCATTGTGAAGGCACCGGGCATGACCCCGGCCGAAGTCGAGAGCCGCATCACCTTCCCGATCGAGATCGAGATGCAGGGCCTGCCGCGCCAGACGGCGCTGCGCTCGCTGAATAAATACGCGCTCGGATTGGTGACCGTGTGGTTCGAGGACGGCACCGACATCTACTTGGCGCGCCAGCAGGTAGCCGAGCGCCTGAGCCAGGTGCGCGGGAGCCTGCCACCCGGCGTGGAGCCGGTACTGGCGCCGATCACAACCCCTCTGGGCGAGATATACATGTACCGCATCGAGGGCGGAACCTTGGGCAGCGCC
>MHEO01000077.1:2338-2469 GCA_001803875.1 Nitrospirae bacterium RIFCSPHIGHO2_01_FULL_66_17
CACGCTCCAGGACTGGACGATCCGTCCGCGTCTGCGCACCGTGGACGGCGTTGCCGACGTGAACTCGCTCGGCGGCGAGGTGCGTGCCTTCGAAGTGGCGGTGCAACCCGAACGACTCGCGCGTCAGGGTC
>MHEO01000077.1:2593-2774 GCA_001803875.1 Nitrospirae bacterium RIFCSPHIGHO2_01_FULL_66_17
TATCGGCAAGGTGGTCGTGGCCACGCGTTCCGGCACGCCGGTGCTGGTTCGGGACGTGGCCGAGGTGCGCCTTGGCTCACTGACCCGTTACGGCGCCGTGACCGCCGACGCCAAGGGTGAAGTAGTCACGGGTCTGGTGCTGTTGCGCAAGGGCGCGAACGGGCGCACCACGGTCGAGGGC
>MHEO01000077.1:2783-4173 GCA_001803875.1 Nitrospirae bacterium RIFCSPHIGHO2_01_FULL_66_17
GAACTCGCGGTATTGGCGCCAACGCTGCCCGAGGGCGTGAAAATCGTGCCGTTCTACGACCGTACCGAGCTTATTAACGAGGCGGTGTGGACCGTGGAGAAGGCGCTCGGCGAGTCGGTGGTGCTGGTGTTGATCGTGCTCATCGTGCTGCTCGGGAATCTGCGCGCCGCGCTCACCGTGGCGCTGATCCTGCCGCTGTCGGTGTTGTTCACGTTTCTGGCGATGCGCGTCTTCGATGTCTCCGCCAACCTCATGTCGCTTGGCGGTCTGGCCATCGCCATCGGCATCCTGGTGGACGCGGCCGTCGTGATCGTGGAGAACATCCACACGCAGTTCGCGCACGCGCCCAAGGGTGTGAGCCGGTTGCACCTCGTCTACCGCGCCGCCGCCGAGGTGGGTGTGCCGGTGCTCTCGGGGGTGCTCATCATCGTTATTGTGTTCCTGCCGTTGTTCACGTTCTCCGGTCTCGAAGGCAAGATGTTCGCGCCGCTCGCGCTCACCATCTGCTTTGCGCTCGTGGGCTCGCTCATGCTCTCGCTCACCGTGATCCCGGTGCTCGCGAGCTTTCTGATGCGTCCCGGTGCGCATGCCGAAGACCGCGTCATTGCGGCGATCAAGCGCGTCTATCTGCCGGCGATGCGCTGGGCGCTCGCGCATCGCATGACCGCGGTCAGCGGCGCGCTGGTCGCGTTGGGCGTGGCCGCGGCGGTGTTTCCGTTCATCGGGCGCGAGTTCATGCCGATCATGGACGAAGGGTCGACCGTGGTGATCATCGAGAAAAAGCCGGACATCACGCTCGAAGCTTCGCTCGCGGCGGACGCGCAGTACCACCGGGCGATGATGGAGTTGCCCGAGGTCACCGGCGTGGTGTCGCGCACCGGCGCCGATGAGTTGCGCCTCGATCCCATGGGCCTCTATCAGACCGACAACTTCGTGCTCACCAAACCGCGCAGCGAGTGGACACGCAGCCTCGCCGAGTTTCAGGAGGCGTTGCGCCAGAAGCTCGAACCGTTCAAGGACATCGAACTGGCCTTCACCCAGCCGATCGACATGCGCGTGTCGGAGATGCTGTCCGGCGTGCGCGCCGCGCTTGCGATCAAGATTTACGGCGACGACATTGCGGTGCTGGAGGAAAAATCGAAACAGATCGAGGAGCTGGCCAGCAAGGTACCGGGCGCGGTGGACATCGTGCGCCCGCCGCTGCTCGGCCAGCAATACCTGCAAGTCGAGATTCGCGCGGAACGAATCGCGCGTTACGGCATCAAGGTCGAGGACATCAATCGGCTGATCGAGACCGCGATCGGCGGTAAGGTCGCCACCGAGGTGATCTAGGCGAGCCGGCGCACCGGTGTGCTGGTGCGCTTTCCCGAGAGCGAGCGCACCACGCCGC
>MHEO01000077.1:4197-4542 GCA_001803875.1 Nitrospirae bacterium RIFCSPHIGHO2_01_FULL_66_17
ATGCTCGCCGACATCCGCGAGGTGGACGGCCCGGTGCAGATCACGCGCGAGGCCGGCAAGCGCCTGGCGGTGGTGCAGGTGAACGTCGAGGGACGCGACGTGGTCAGCCTCGTTGCGGACGTGCGCGCCGCCATTGAGCGCGAGGTAAAGCTGCCGCGCGGCTACTACATCGACTACGGCGGGCAGTTCGAGAACCAGCAGCGTGCCGCCGCGCGTCTGGGCTTGGTCGTGCCGATATCCATCTTGCTCATCTTCTTCATGCTGTTCACGACCTTCCGCTCGATGCGTCAGGCCGGGTTGATCTTGCTCAATATCCCGTTCGCGATGATCGGCGGCGTGATGAGT
>MHEO01000077.1:4654-4794 GCA_001803875.1 Nitrospirae bacterium RIFCSPHIGHO2_01_FULL_66_17
GCGAGGCCGGGCGCACGGTGCTGCAAGCCGTGCAGGAAGGCGCCGAGCGAAGATTGCGCCCGGTGCTGATGACGGCGCTGATCGCCTCGCTCGGTCTGGTGCCGATGCTGCTCGCCACCGGCCCGGGTTCGGAGCTGCAA
>MHEO01000077.1:4817-5188 GCA_001803875.1 Nitrospirae bacterium RIFCSPHIGHO2_01_FULL_66_17
CGGCGGACTCGTGACTTCCACATTGCTTACCCTCGTACTGCTGCCGACGCTCTATGCATGGTTGGAGTTGCGCGCCGAAGGTAAACTCCAGACAGGAGAAAGAAAATGAAAAACCTGACGCTTATCGTTCACGCCAACATCAAGCAACCCTTGGCCGATATGCTGCGCGGCTTGAAGGAAGTCGAAGGGTTTATCTTCACGTCGGTCGAGGGCCACGGGCCCCAGGACGAGAGCGACCCCCTGCTTTCCGTCCGCGACCGTGTGGTCGGCTACACCCCGCACGTACGCGTGGATATCCTGCTGGAAGATGCGGACGTACGGGGTGTGCTCGAACGCCTCCGCGCTTCGGGCGGGCTTGTCGGAAATGGGGT
>MHEO01000077.1:5219-5861 GCA_001803875.1 Nitrospirae bacterium RIFCSPHIGHO2_01_FULL_66_17
GTCGATTTTACCTGGCTCGCCGGTGCGGCCTTCCGCTTCTAGTACTTAATGTCTGCGGCGTCTTGAGGCGCCCGACGGTCTACTACACAATCGGCGCATGAAACCGGCACCGCCGATTCGGCTTGGCATCAGCAGTTGCCTGCTCGGGCAGAAAGTGCGCTACGACGGCAATCACAAACACGACCGCTTCATCACTGGTACGCTCGGGAAATATTTCGAGTTTGTGCCGGTGTGTCCCGAGGTCGCTATCGGCCTCGGTGTGCCGCGCCCGCCGATCCGGCTGGTCGGTGACCCAGCCGCGCCGCGCGCCGTCGGGGTAGCCGACCCAAGGCTGGATGTCACTCGCAAGTTGGCGAATTACGGCGCACGCATGGCGCGTACGCTCGATGACATTGGCGGTTACATCCTTAAAAGCCGTAGCCCGAGCTGCGGGATGGAACAGGTGAAGGTCTACGGCGGTCGCGACCGTGTCCGGACTGGTCGGGGCGTATACGCCGCAGCGTTCCTGACGCGGCAGCCGCTATTGCCGGTGGAAGAGGAGGTACGGCTCGGCGATCCCGAGCTGCGCAATAACTTCATCGAGCGCGTGTTTGCCTTCCGCCGCTGGCAGGCGCTGGTCGAATCCGGCCTGACGATGCCGCG
>MHEO01000078.1 GCA_001803875.1 Nitrospirae bacterium RIFCSPHIGHO2_01_FULL_66_17
TGAGAAACGCCTGAGACTGCGGGAAATCGGCCGGGTCGGGGCCGAAGGTCAGGTACGTGCCGTCCGCCGCGGGCCCCGCGATCTCGAGGAACTTTTGGTCGTACGTGCCGTCGCCGGAGATGAACGGCGCGATGAGCCCCAGCTCGCGGGCCTGGCGCACGAGCAAGGCGGCTTCGGGGTAAATTCCGCCGAAGAAGATGATCTCGGGGCGCGCGGCCTTGACCGTGGTCAGGACCGCGCGAAAATCCTTGTCCCCTTGGGTGATTCCGCTGCCGAAGACGACGCGCGGCCCGCTGCCGAGCGCCTTCTGAAATTCCTCGGCCAGGCCCTGGCCGTACGTGGTCTTGTCGTGCAGCACGGCCACCGCCGCGGTGGGAAAGCGCTCGCGCACGAAGCGGGCGGCGAGCGGCCCCTGCTGGTCATCACGCCCGCAGACGCGGAAGATCGTGGGGAAGCCCTGCTCGGTCAGGCGGGGATTGGTCGAGGCCGGCGTGATCATCACGACCTTGGCCTGGGAGTAGACCCCGGAGGCCGGGATCGACGCGCTGGAGTTCCAGTGGCCGATGACCCCGACCACGCCCGAGTGGACGAGCTTGTTGGCGACCGCGACGGCCTGCTTGGGATCGTGCTGGTCGTCCTCCACCTGCACGACGATACGCTTGCCGAGCACGCCGCCCCTGGCGTTCCACTCCTCCACCGCCAGTTCCACGCCGTGGCGCAGATCAATCCCCATCTTGCTCTGGTCGCCGGTCATCGGTCCGGCGGCACCGATCTTGAGCACATTAGAGGGGGCGGGCGTGCAGGCGCCGGTGACGATTCCGACGAGCAGGACGCCGATGCGGGCGAGGAGAGAGGGCTTCATGCCGGAGTTGGAGCAGCCATCAGCGTTTGACACCCACGCGGGACACGAGACGGATGAAAATGGCGTTTAGCTTACACAGGCCCGAAGAGGCTTGTCAACGGCAACCCCGCGGAACGGAGGCCCGGACCTGGAGCGACCTACGGCTCCACCCGTTCTACCCAATCGAAGCGAGAGCAATGTCTTTTGTCGTACGTCAGAAGGAACCTGAGGAAAATGTTGGTGTCGGTGCATAGGTCATCAATCACCTTTTCGCGACGCGCTTGGCGATGGCCTCCTTGACGGTTGCCCGAACGGATTCGAAGTCCTCGGGCTTCCTCCGCGGTTTCACGCTTCCCTTCAGATCCAGCACGGTGCCCTTCATCACCTTCAGGATCACCTCGTGTTCCCGGCGGACAAAGAGGACCTTATCATGCTCTTCCAGGCCCAACGCGTCCCGAATTGCTTTGGGGATGGTCACCTGGCCCTTTTTAGTCAGCGTGGTGGCGACCATTCTTACCTCCAGGAGAAAGTATTACTGCGTGAGGAATAACACAAACAAGGAAGAGATTTGAAAGCGGACTCG
>MHEO01000079.1 GCA_001803875.1 Nitrospirae bacterium RIFCSPHIGHO2_01_FULL_66_17
GTGCGCGACGACCAGGCGGTCGGCGGCATCGGGGGTCGCCTCGGCGCCGAGTCTCGTCAGGACCCGCTGAAACCGTTCCTGCGACGTGACCTCGCGGTCGTCCACCTCGCGCACGGCGGCGATCTCGGCGGTGACGGCCAGCAGGCAGGCGTGGAACGTCTCGAAGGGGATGGGAGGGACGGCGGGGAGCGCCCGGTGGATCGCCTGGGCCGTCGAGCGGGTGGGCAGCCCCCCGACCTCGATTATGGGCAGCCGCTCGGCGTCGAAGTGGACGAGCGTGTCGCAGAGGTCGAACAGGACGGCGCGGTAGCGGGACATCAAACCTACGACACGGCGGTCAACCCGTCAATTCAACTGGTCGATCGCTTCTTTGACCAGCCGCTTCTGGTCCGCGTCGGTCAGGCTCCGCTTGAGGATGCGCTCGGAGGCGGCCATGACCAGCTCCACGGCCTGGTCCTTGAGTTCCTTGCTCACCCGCACCCGCTCGCGCGCCATTTCCTCGCGCGCCGTCGCCAGCATCCGATCGGTGTCCTCCTTGACCCGACGCTGGTTGTCCTCGGCGACCTGCTGGGCCTGCTTTCTGGCCTGGTCGATCATCGCGGTGGCTTCGTGCTGGGCGGTCTTGAGCTTGGCCTGGTACTCGGCGAGCAATCGCTCTGCCTCCTGGCGGGCCCGTTCCGCCTTGGCGAGGTTCTCGGCGATCGTGCGCTCGCGCGCGTCCAGGATCTCGGTGATCGCGGGAAACGCGTAGCGCTTGAGGAGAAACAGCAGGATCGCGAACGAGACCGCGGACCAGAACAGCAGGGGCGTCAGAAAGTGCGTGTCGAATTGGGGCATGGCTTTAATACTCCAGGTTGGGGAGCCTGTTCAGGAACGCGCCAGATGCCAGGCGCCGCGAGCACCGCACCGGAGCGTACGCGGTGGGTACGTGAGGAGCGGATGCGCAGCGGCAACGCCGCAGATGGCCGTTCATGGACAGGTTCCTACCCACGTAGACCCATGATGATGAACGCGATCACCAGCCCATACAGCGCGATCGCTTCCACCAGCGCGAAGCCGATCCACATGTACTTGCCGACCTTCGCCTCCGCCGCGGGCTGGCGCGCCGTTGCTTCGATCATCTTGCCGAAGATGTAGCCGATCCCGATCCCCGCGCCGCCGAAGCCCGCCGCCGCGATCCCCATGCCCAACAACGCCGCTGCCGATGAATCCATTGCCTCTTCCTCCTTACTGAGTGGTGGTCGTCAATGCAATTTCACGGCGTCTCCCAGATAGACGCACGCCAAGATGGTAAAAATATAGGCCTGGATGAAGGCCACGAACAACTCCAGGCCGTAGATCGCCACGGTGAAGCCGAACGGCATCCAGCCGATGTAGACCGGCGCGGTCATCATCAGGCTGAACAGCACGATCAGGATGATGTGCCCCGCCGTCATATTGGCGAACAACCGGACGGCCAGCGTCACGGGCCGCGCGAGTTGGCTGATGATCTCGATCGGCACCATCAGCGGCAACAGCCAGCCGGGCGTGCCGGCCGGCGCCAGGATCGTGAAAAAGTGAAGCCCGTGGAGCGCGAAGCCGACAACCAAGCTCAGGCCATAGACCACCAGCGCGAAGAAACCCGTCACCATCAACTGGCTGGTCACGGTGTAGGCGCCGGGAATCAGGCCCAACAGGTTCGCGAAGAGGACGAAGAAAAACAGGGTGGCGATGAACGGGAAGAACTTGTGGCCGAGCGGCCCCATGTTCTCCACCACCAGGCCGCGCAAAAACTCCACGGCCATTTCGGCCAGGTTCTGCACCCGCCGGGGCACCAGGCTGCGCCGCTTGGTCGCGACGGAGAAGAAGAGCAACACCAGGCCGGACGCGATCCACATCATCACGACTGCCTTGTTGATCGAGATGTCGATCCCGAACAGCGAGAGGGGAATCAGCGGGTGCAGCTCAAAATGTTCGAGCGGATTTTCCATCGATCCCAATGCAGGGCGTATCGCGATACGCCCCTACGACATCACGGCGGTGTGTTCACCAGGCGGTAGATACCGAAAAACCCGGCGGCCGCCCCCAGCACCACGCCCACCACCAACAGCCACGGCCTCGTCCCCAACCAGCGGTCGAGGGCGTACCCCAACCCGGCGCCGATTACGGTGGCGGCGACCAACTCCAGGCCGACCCGGCTGGCCAACGCCAACCCCTTGCGGAACGCGTCGTCCTCGGCCATGGGCGACCCTCAAAGGCCGTCACTGTACCCAAAACCGGACGGGGGAGTCAAGCACAAAGCCGCCGCGCGGGAGCGCGGACCGGCGTTAGGCGGCTTGCGGCGGGCGGTCGGCGCGCAACAGCGCCGTTAAATCTTCCGCGGGGACGGGGCGTCCGAAGAGGTAGCCTTGCGCGGCGTCGAAACCTTTCCGGACGAGAAGGTCGCGCTGTCCCGGCGTTTCGACGCCCTCGGCCACCACCGAGAGGTTGAGGCTGTGCGCCATCGCGACGATCGCGGTGCAGATCGCGGCGTCGTCGCCGTTGTCCGGCAACTCCTTGATGAAGGACCGGTCCACCTTGAGGGTGTCGACCGGGAACCGCTTGAGGTAGCTCAGCGACGAGTAGCCGGTGCCGAAGTCGTCGATCGCGAACCAGACCCCGATTGCCTTCAGTTCCTTACACACGGCGATTGCCGCCGCCGCGTCCTTGACCAGGATGCTCTCGGTCAGCTCCAACTCCAGCCACTCGGGAGGCAGGCCAACTTTTTCCAGGAGGCGCTGGATATGTTCCGCGAGCCCGATCTGTCGAAACTGCCGTCCGGACAGATTCACCGCCACCCGCAGGTTCGGCAACCCCGCGTCGCGCCACCGCTTCGCCTGCGTGCAGGCCTCGGCGAGGACCCATTCGCTGATGGGAAAGATCAGCCCGCTTTCCTCCGCGACCGGGATGAAGTCCATGGGGGGGATCATCCCCTTGGTCGGGTGATTCCACCGGACGAGCGCCTCGACACCGATGATATTCCCCGTCCCCAAGTCCACCTGGGGCTGATAGTGGAGGACCAGCTCGTTCCGATCGAGGGCGTGCCGAAGGCCGGTCTTGGTTTGCAGGGCCTGGATGGCGTGTTTGTTCATGTCCTCGCTGAAGAACTGGTAATTGCTGCGGCCGGAATCCTTCGCGCGGTACAGGGCGACGTCCGCGTTCTTCAGCAGCACGGCGGGGACCATCCCTTCTTCCTGGGCGACGCTGATGCCCGCGCTCGCGCTGCAGAAGTACTCCTGGCCTCCCAACCGGTACGGCTCGTCCAACCTCGCGATGAGCTTCTCCGCGAGCGTGAGGACGTCGTCCCGCGCGGCGATGTCGGTCAACAGAACCACGAACTCGTCGCCGCCGAGCCGGCAGACCGTATCGCCCTGGCGCACGCTCGCCGTGAGCCGCTCGGCCACCTGCCGCAGCAACTGGTCGCCCACGTCGTGACCCAGCGTGTCGTTGACCAGCTTGAAGTGGTCCAAATCCAGAAAGATCACCGCGACGAGCCGCTCGTGCCAGGGACACCGCAGCAGAGCCTGTTCGAGGCGGTCCATGAGCAGGAGCCGGTTGGGCAGGTTCGTCAGCGCGTCGTGCGTGGCCTGGTGGGTCATCCTCTCGGCCATCGCCCGCGCCTGGGTGACGTCCCGGAAGACGAGGACGGTCCCGCTCACGCGCCGGTCGCGGTCGTGAATCGGCGCGGCGGTGAGGGCGACCGCCGTCTCGGCGCCGGTTCGACCAATCAGCACGACCGGCTCGAACATTTCGACGACGCGGGCTTCGCGCAGACACGCGACCACGGGGTCGTCGGCGGGCTGGCGGGTGGACGCGTGCACGATGGCGAACACCTCGGCCGCGTCCCGCCCGGCCGCATCGCCCGGCGTGTACCCCGTGAGCCGCTCGGCCACCGGGTTGAGGTACTCGACGCGGCCGCGCGCGTCGGTCGAGATCACGCCGTCGCCGATGGATTCCAGCGTGACCAGCGCGCGGTCCTTCTCGACGGCCAGCTCGCGCGTCCGGGCGGCGACCTCGTCGGCGATCTCGACGTTGATGCGCTCGAGGACGGTCGAGCGGGAGA
>MHEO01000080.1:0-7875 GCA_001803875.1 Nitrospirae bacterium RIFCSPHIGHO2_01_FULL_66_17
CGCCGGCTCGACGGCGGGACGCTGGACGTGGCATCTGATCGGGCGTCTGCAGACCAACAAGGTGCGCGCCGCGGTCGGTCGGTTCGCGGTGATCCATTCCGTGGACACCCTGCGACTCGGCGAGGCCATCGACGACGCCGCGTCGGCCGCGGGAATCGTGCAACGCGTCCTGGTCCAGGTCAACCTCGGGGACGAACCGCAGAAGGGCGGGGTCGCGGCGTCCGGGCTGCGGACGCTCCTCGCCGACCTGCTGCGGTGTCCGCACGCGCGCGTCGACGGCCTCATGACGATCCCGCCCGCCGCCTCGGATCCGGAACAGGTGAGGCCGCACTTCCGCGAACTCCGGCGCCTGGGTGGGGAGATGGCGCGCACGGTGCCGGGCGTGACGCTCGCCGACTACTCGATGGGAATGAGCGGGGACTTCGAGGCGGCGGTCGAGGAGGGCGCGACCATGGTGCGCGTGGGCAACGCGATCTTCGGCCCGAGAGAGCGCGCGGCCGGGTGAGCGGGCGTAGGGGAACGCGAGAGGCGTCCTGAGAGGAGATCGTGCATGTTTGTGGCGGGCAACTTCATCTCGGCGGTGGCGACCGTGCTCGACATGGCGCTCACCTTTTATATGTGGGTGTTGATCGTTCGGGCCCTGCTGTCGTGGGTCAATCCCGATCCGTATAACCCCATCGTGCAATTTCTCTACAAGGTGACCGAGCCCGTCCTCTCCCCGGTGAGACGGGCGATCGGGGGGTACCGCCTCGGCATCGATCTCTCCCCCCTGGTTGTGATTTTGGTCATTATTTTTCTCCAGCAATTCCTGGTGGCGACGCTTCGAGAAGCCGCCAGGCAGATGCATTAGCCGGGACAAGCCGCTTCACAGCGGGTGGCGGGATGGGAAGGAGGGAGCAGCATGAAGGTCACGCCGGTCGACATTCAGCAGATCGGGTTTCGCAGGGCGTTTCGGGGGTACGACCGACAGGAAGTCGATGCATTTTTGACCGGTCTGTCCGAAACCTTCGAGGAGATGAATAAGGAAAACCGGGAAGCGAAGGAGCGCATCGCGGCGCTGGAAACCTCGCTGGAGGAGCTCAAGCGGAAAGAGGATCTCCTCAATCAGACGCTCGTGTCGGCGGAGCGGATGGTCGACGACATGAAGCGGCAGGCCCAGCGTGAGGCGGAGCTTCGAGTGCGCGAGGCCGAAGTGGCCGCCGACAACCTGACGCGCAAGGCGCGGGAAGAACGGACGGCGATCGAGCAGGACGTGATCACCTGGCGACGGCGCCAGGTGGAGTTGGTGGAGCAGTTCCGGGGATTTCTCAGGGGGATCGAGAAGAGCCTCGATCTCGCCGTCGACCCCGCGCGCCGCGAGGAGGAGGCGACGGCCGGCCCCCGGCGGGGTTCCCCGTCATGACGCGCCGCGGTTTCGGGTCAGCGCGCGACCGGGTCCTGATAATCGACCCAGGGGTGGCGCTCCGCAAGGTAACGCGAGCCCTTGAAATTGACGCGCGACCGAAGCTGGGCGAACCCCAGCCGCTGGAGACGCTCGATCAGGTCGGCCATGACCAGATGCACTTCAAAGTGGGTGCCGGTTTCGACGCGCAGCCCTTCGTAATGAAACCGACCGGACAGGCCCTGGTCGCTCCGGTGGATCTCGGCGTTGCGGTTGAACGATCGACGCTGGGGGTCGAAGCCCTCGACCTGGTGAATCTCCATTAGCATTCGTCTGCTCCCTGGTGTCTGCTCTGTCGCACCCGTGGCCGTCCCCGCGGGGCCGAGCGTCGCGCGCGACCGCCGCACAGAGGTCGCATTATACCCAGTTCCAGAGAGGGCGTGCAAGGGGGAGGCGGCGTGTTGACCGCGAGGTCTTGGGGCGGCGCGCTGAACGTTCCGAACCTCTTGACGCTGTCGCGCATCTTCCTCGTTCCGGTCTTCGTGGACCTGATCGTGTACGGCTATCCGCGCTGGGCGTTGATCGTGTTCCTCCTTGCAGGGCTCACCGACGCCTTGGACGGGATAATCGCCCGGGTGATGAATCAACGGACGACCCTCGGCCGGTACCTGGATCCCCTGGCGGACAAACTGCTGCTGGTGACGGCGTTCGTGGCCCTGTCGGCCGTGGGGTCCATCCCGATCTGGGTCACGATCATCGTCGTCAGCCGCGACGTCATCATCAGCATCGGCACGCTGGTGGTCCACCTCCTGCGGGAGCGCGTCAACATCGCGCCCACCTGGGTGGGGAAAGCCACCATGGTGGCGCAACTGCTGTACGTGCTGGCCGTCCTTGTCGGGATGATCGCTCCGGTGCCTTCCACCGTGTTCGCCGTGGGGCTTGCGGTGATGCTGGTCCTAACGGTGGCCTCCGGTTTCCACTATGTCCTTCGGGGAATTCGTCTGTTGAGCGGCGACGGCGGCGCATGACGGCCCGGTTGCGCGGCAGTCCCGGGGGGCTTCAGGTGAGGGGCGCCACGCGCGTCGTGGGGCTCTTGGGCTACCCGGTTCGTCACAGCCGTTCGCCGGAGATGCACAACGCGGCGTTTGCGGCTCTTGGGCTCGACTTTTGTTACGTGCCCTTCGCCGTGCCGCCCGATGCGTTGAAGGCGGCGGTCCGCGGGCTGGCGGCGCTCGGGGTGGTGGGCGCCAACGTCACGATTCCGCATAAGGAGCTGGTGATCTCCTATGTCGACGAACTGTCGCCCGAGGCCCGCCTGATCGGAGCGGTGAATACGATCCATCATCACCGCGGTCGCTTGATCGGTTACAACACGGACGCGACGGGGTTTCTGCGGGCGTTTCGCGAAGACACCGGCGTGGCCGTTCGGGGAGGGCGGTTCTTGGTGCTGGGCGCCGGCGGGGCCGCGAGGGCGGTGGTGGCCGCCCTGGCGCTCGGCGGGGCGCGCGGGGTGACGGTCGCGAATCGCTCGCTTCCCAAGGCCCGGAGGTTGGTCGCCCGATTCCGTCGCGCCTTCACCCGCCTCGACTGGTCGGCGGTGGCGCTGTCCGGGGAGCTGCCGTCGAGTCGATCCTTCCGCGGGGTGATCCAGGCGACCTCGGTCGGGATGGCGCCGGGCGATCCCTCGCCGCTGCCGGCGACGTGGCTCGGCGGCTCGGTGGCCGTGTACGACCTGGTCTACGGCGCGCCGACGGCGTTGCTGCGCGCGGCCAAGACGCGGGGTGTGCCCCACGCGGGAGGGCTGGGCATGCTGGTTCACCAGGGGGCGCTCGCCTTTACCATTTGGACGGGACGCCGCGCGCCGGTCGACGTCATGCGGGCCGCGTTGCTCGCCTGATCGCACGGCCCTGCGGCATCCCGCACCCCTGTTGCGGCGTGCCGTTTTTTGACAAAGCCAGACCCCTCGACTACACTTTCGACCGGTTTTCGGACACGAATCGGACAATGCCGGCACCCCCTCCCTCACCTCCATCGTCGGTCGCAAGCGAGAAGCTCGGACGCTTGCTGGTCGCGGCCCAGCTCCTGTCCGAGGACCAGCTCCAGCGTGGCATCATCGCCCAGAAAAAGACCGGCGGCCGGCTCGGCAGCATCCTTGTCCGGATGGGGTTCCTCGACGAGGGGAAGCTCCTCACCTTCCTCAGCCAGCAGTTCGGTCTTCCCTCGGTCGATCTGTCGCAAGTGAAGGTCGATCCCGCGCTGTTGAAGCTGATTCCAGCGGAGACCATCAAGAAATATCGCGTGCTGCCGATCAAACGCGCGGGAGCCGTGGTCACGCTGGCCATGGCGGACCCCAGCGACGTCTTCGCGCTGGACGACATCAAGTTCCTCACCGGCTACACGATCGAGCCCGTCGTGGCGAGCGAATCGGCGATCGTGGCCGCGATCCAGGCCGGTTACGGCCAACCGCAGGGGAGCGCCAAGCCGGAACGGGCGATGATGCTGGACGCCAAGGACTACACCGTCGATGATATGGCCGAGAGCACGTTCTCGGAAGGCGACGAAGGGCCGACCGTCGATGTGGCGGACTTCGACCAGGTGGTCGGCGACGCCCTCGACAACGTCGACGTGGTGGAGGAGCAGAAGGACGAGGGCGCCGACACCAACATCGAAGCGCCCATCATCAAGCTGGTCAACGGCCTCCTCATCAACGCGATCAAGGTCGGCGCGAGCGACATTCACATGGAGCCCTACGAGACCGTGTTTCGCGTTCGGTTCCGGGTGGACGGCGCGCTCAAAACGGTGATGAATCTCCCGCTCAAGATCCGCAACGCCGCGATCTCGCGGGTCAAGATCATGTCGAAGCTGGACATCGCGGAGCGCCGGCTTCCCCAGGACGGGCGCATCAAGCTGAAACTCGGCAAGAAACGGGACGTGGACTTCCGGGTGTCGGTCCTGCCCTGCCTGTTCGGGGAAAAGGTGGTCATGCGTATTTTGGACAAGAGCAATCTTCAGCTCGACCTGACCAAGATGGGGTTTGAGGTCGAGGCGCTCGAACACTTCATGAAGGCGATCAACAGCCCGTACGGCATGGTGTTGGTGACGGGGCCGACCGGGAGCGGGAAATCCACGACGCTGTACTCCGCGCTGCAACAGATCAACCAGCCGGACATCAACATCATGACCGCCGAGGACCCGGTGGAATACAACCTGATGGGAATCAATCAGGTGCAGATGAAGGATGACATCGGTCTCAATTTCGCGGCGGCCCTGCGATCTTTTCTCCGGCAGGACCCGGACGTGGTGATGGTCGGGGAAATCCGAGACTACGAGACCGCCGAAATCGCCGTGAAGGCCGCGCTCACCGGGCATCTCGTGTTGTCGACGCTCCACACCAACGACGCGCCCAGCACGATCAACCGCTTGCTGAACATGGGGATCGAACCGTTCATGGTCGCGTCGTCGGTCGTCCTCATTCTCGCTCAGCGGCTGGCTCGGCGGATCTGCTCGCAGTGCAAGGAAGAGGTCAAGGTGTCGCAGGAGACGCTGGTCACCGCGGGGTTTTCGCCCTCCGAGGCCGGGACGGTGAAGTGTTTTCACGGCAAGGGGTGCCAGACGTGCGGGACCACCGGCTACAAGGGCCGCGTTGCGCTCTACGAAGTGATGCCCGTCGGCGAAGAACTCCGGGAACTGGTCCTGCAAGGGGGATCGGCCGACGAGATCAAGCGCAAGGCCGTCGAACTGGGGATGAAAACGTTGCGGATGAGCGGACTGCAAAAGGTCCGCGAAGGATTGACGACGGTGGAGGAAGTGGTCGGCACGACGTTTGCCGACTGACGACCTTCCACGCCTACACGCCACGGAGGGCACGACCGATGTCGAATCTCTACCAGTTGTTGCAGCAGATGCTCGAAAAGGGGGCGTCGGATCTTCACCTCACCACCGGCTGCCCCCCGCAGATGCGCCTCCACGGCCATTTGGTGCCCATGAACTATCCCGTGCTGGGGCCCGCCGACACCAAGCAGTTGATCTACAGCGTGTTGACGGATGCCCAGAAGCATCGGTTCGAGGAAGAGAACGAGTTGGACCTCTCGTTCGGGCTCAAGGGCATGAGTCGATTCCGGGCCAACGTCTTCGTCCAGCGGGGCGCCACCGCGGCCGCGATCCGCGTCATCCCGACGCAGATCAAGTCGCTGGAAGAATTGGGGTTGCCGCCGGTGGTGAGCGAGTTGATCAAGCGTCCGAGAGGGTTGATTCTCGTGACCGGACCGACCGGCAGCGGAAAATCGACGACGCTGGCGGCGATGATCGACAAGATCAATACCGAACGCCACGATCACATCATCACGATCGAGGATCCGATCGAATTTTTGCATAACCACAAAGGGTGTCTGGTCAATCAGCGAGAGGTGACCTCGGACACCAAAACCTTCAAGGCCGCGTTGAAATACATTCTGCGCCAGGACCCCGACGTGGTGCTGGTGGGCGAGATGCGCGATCTGGAAACGATTGAAGCGGCGTTGACGATTGCCGAGACGGGTCACTTGACCCTGGCGACGTTGCACACAAACAGTTGCGCCCAGACCATCAACCGCGTCGTCGACGTGTTCCCTCCCCATCAACAGTCGCAAGTGCGGGCTCAGTTGTCGTTCGTCCTCGAAGGCGTCCTCTCGCAACAGCTCATACCCAAAATGAACGGCCAGGGCCGCGCCATGGCCATGGAGATCATGGTGCCCAACCCGGCGATCCGCAACCTCATTCGAGAGGACAAGGTGCATCAGATTTACTCGACCATGCAGACCGGCCAGAACAAGTTCGGAATGCAGACGATGAATCAGTCGCTCGTTGAGCTGTATATGAAGCGCCAGATCAGTTATGAAGAGGCCCTCAACCGGTCGAGCGTTCCGGAAGAATTGCTGGCGATGATGGACCGCGTCGGCGCGGGGCCGGCCCCTCGCCGGGCTGTGGGCGGGATCAAATAGCCGGGGGAGAAATCCATGGCATCGACGTTTGTTTGGAGCGGCAAAACCCGCCAAGGCCAGGTCCAGAAGGGCGAATTGGTCGCAAAGACCCGCGAAGAGGTCATCGCGCAGCTCCGCAAGCAGAATATTCTCGTGACATCGGTTCAGGAGAAGGCGGCGTCGCGGAAATTCCCCGGCTTCGGCGGCAGGGTCGGGAGCAGGGACATCGTGATTTTCACCCGCCAGTTCTCGACCATGATCGACGCGGGGTTGCCGTTGGTCCAATGCCTTGAAATCCTGTCGAACCAAACCGAGAATAAGACGCTGGCCAAAACGATCGGTCTGGTCCGCGCCGATGTCGAGTCAGGATCGACCTACGCGGACGCGCTCCGAAAATTTCCCAAGGTGTTCGATGATCTCTACGTCAACATGGTCGCCGCGGGCGAAGCCGGCGGAATCCTCGACACGATTCTGAACCGGCTTGCCAAGCATATCGAAAAGGCGATGAAGCTGAAGAAAGAGATCACGACCGCCATGGTGTACCCGGGCGTGATCATCGGCGTTGCCGTGGTCGTGATCAGCGTCCTGATGGTGTGGGTGATCCCCATCTTCGCCTCGATGTTTACCGATTTCGGAGGCGTGCTGCCGTTGCCCACCCGTATCGTCGTGGGCGCGAGTGATTTCATGAAACACAACATTCTGTTCATCATCGGAGGCGCCGTCGCGCTGGGGTACGGTGTGAAGCGATACTATGGGACGACGGCGGGGCGACGATTGATTGATCGGTTCGCCCTCAAAGTGCCGGTCATGGGCGATCTGATCCGCAAGGCGGCCGTGGCCAAGTTCACCCGGACCCTGGGGACGCTGATCGCGAGCGGGGTGCCGATCCTGGAAGGTCTGAGCATCGTGGCCAAGACCTCGGGCAATAAGACGGTGGAGGACGCCCTCGTGTCGGCGCGCCAAAGCATCAGCGAGGGCAAGACGGTATCGGAACCGCTGGGACAATCCAAAGTCTTTCCGCCCATGGTGATCCAGATGATCGCGGTTGGCGAGACGACCGGCGCGTTGGACGCCATGCTGTCCAAGATCGCCGATTTCTACGACGACGAGGTCGAGTCGGCGGTCGCGGCCCTCACGTCTCTGCTTGAGCCGATGCTGATGGTGGTTCTCGGGCTCGTGATCGGGTTCATCGTCATCGCCATGTACATGCCGATCTTTCAGATGGGATCGGTTGTCGGGTAGGCGGGCCTCGCGACGTGACGCCGGAGACGATCCACGCGAAACTCAGGTGGTTGATCGGTCTCCGGGTGGTGGTCGTGACGGTGTTTCTGGGCCTGTTCCTGGCTCTGGAGACCGGCTCGTACGGCCGCGGCGCATCCTCCCTCTTTTCCACCCTCATCATCGGCACGTACGGGTTGACGATTCTGTACGCCCTTGCGCTCAAGTGGATGCGACCGACGTGGGGCGCGGGATTCGCGGCGATCCAAACGGCGGGAGATGTGGCGAGCATCACCGCGGTCGTCGCCGCGACCGGCG
>MHEO01000080.1:7892-16999 GCA_001803875.1 Nitrospirae bacterium RIFCSPHIGHO2_01_FULL_66_17
ACCTTCCTGTACCCGATCGCGATCATCGCGGGCACCATGGTCTTGGGGCGAGGAGGGGGCGTCGCGACCACGGCGTCGGCCGGGGTGATCTACGCCGCGCTGGCGTGGAACCGCCTGGCTTCAGGCGGGCTCTCGACGTGGTGGGAACACCGAGATCTCTTCTCGCCCGTCGTCCTCAATGTTCTGGCGTTTGTTGCCGTCTTTCTCCTGAGCAACCACCTGGTGGCCGCCGCCACGACGGCCACCACACGATTGGCCGAACGGGAACGCGGATTCCGCGCGCTGTCCGCGTTCCACGAAAACATCGTCCAGAGCATGAGCAGCGGTCTGTTCACCGCCGATCTCGACGGTCGGGTGACGTCGTTCAACCGGGCAGGATACGCGATTCTGGGCGTGGAGAGCCGCGCGGTCCTGGGCCGACCATGTTGGGATGTGTTTGTCTGGGCCGACGGCGCCGCATTCTATTCAGATATTGTTCGCCGGAAACTCCCTCATCGGTTCGAACGCGAAACGGTTCGGCGCGGCGGTGAGCGCCTGCTTCTGGGGATGACCCTGTCATCGCTCAAAGGTCCCAGTGGCGAGCCTGCCGGGATGGTCGGCATCTTTCAAGACTTGACCGAGATCAAGGCCCTGGAGGACAGGATGCGCCGGCGCGAGCGGCTGGCGAGCGTGGGGGAGCTGGCCGCGGGGCTGGCCCACGAGATCCGTAATCCCCTGGCGGCGATCACCGGCGCGATGGAGGTGTTGCAGCAAGACCTCCGGTTCGAGGGCGAGCATCAGGCGCTGATGGCGATCGCGCTGCGTGAATCGGAGCGACTGAACGGGTTGATCGGGCAGTTCCTCCTCTACGCCCGCCCCGCGTCGTCCCACAAGCACTCGTGCGATCTGGTCCCGTTAGTGGCCGAAACCCTGGCCTTGCTCAAGGCGCATCACGATTACCGAGCAGTCATCGAGGTCAGAGAGGCATTCGATGCGGCGGAGGTGTGGGTGAAAGCCGATCCGAACCAGCTTCGGCAGGTCATCTGGAACCTCGTGCTCAACGCCGTCCAGGCGCTGTCTGGGGGGGGCCGACTTACGGTCCGCATCCGATCGATCGCCCCGACCCAAGCAGAGGGGGGCGGCAGGGCCGAAATGGAGGTGAGCGACACCGGCCAGGGGATTCGCCCCGAGGATCTGCAGCGCATCTTCGAGCCGTTCTTCACGACCAAGAGCGGCGGCTCGGGATTGGGCCTGGCCATCGTGCACCGCATCGTCGAGGAGCACGGAGGGCGCGTCGACGTGCACAGCGAGCGGACGAAGGGGACGCGCGTGATCGTGACCTTGCCTGCGGGCCACGCGGATGACGACCCGCCGGACGTTCGACGCGTGAAGGAACGGGAAGCCGTCATTCCCGTTCCCGGATCGGGATACGCCGGCGGATTCGCCGCTCGATACGTCCAGGGCCGTCCGTAACCGTGTGGGGCGGCCGTGTATAAAGTCCTGATCGTGGACGACGAAAGGAGCATGCGCGAGTTCCTGGCGATCGTGCTCAAAAAGGAAGGGTACGCCGTCAGCCTGGCTGCGCACGGGGCCGACGCGCTGTCCGCGCTCGACAAGGAGATTTTTGACCTGGTGCTCTCGGACGTCAAGATGCCCGGTCTGAGCGGCATCGACGTGCTCAAGGCGGTCAAGGCCGCTTCCCCGTCGACGATCGTGCTCATGATGACCGCGTTCGCGTCGACGGACAGCGCGGTCGAAGCCATGCGGGAGGGGGCCTACGATTATCTGACCAAGCCGTTCAAGATCGACGAGGTGAAGCTGCTCGTCAAGAACGCCCTGGAGAAAAAAGAGCTCCTCGCGGAGAACGCACGGCTCAAGCAGGAAGTCCACGAGCGGTCCGCGTTTGATCAGATCATCGGACGGAGCGAGAAGTTGACCAAGGTGTTGGATCTGATCCGCAAGGTCGCCGACACATCGAGCAACGTGTTGATCTTCGGTGAAAGCGGGACCGGCAAGGAGCTGGTGGCGCGAGCGATCCATTATAACAGCAGGCGGCGCGACCGCCCGTTCGTCACGGTCAACTGCAGCGCCCTCCCCGAGCCGTTGCTCGAGAGCGAATTGTTCGGACACATGAAGGGGGCGTTCACCGGCGCGGTTTGCAACAAGGAAGGGCTGTTCGAAATCGCGAACGAGGGCACGATCTTCCTCGACGAAATCGGGGAAACGCCGTTGGGCATCCAGGTCAAGCTGCTGCGGGTGCTCCAGGAGAAGGAGTTCCGGCGGGTCGGCGGCACCCGCGACACGAAGATCGACGTCCGCATCGTGGCCGCCACGAATCAGGATCTGGAGAAGGCGATCGCCGAAGGGCGATTCCGCGAAGACCTCTATTACCGCCTGGACGTGATCCCCATCCGTCTTCCGCCGTTGCGCGAGCGGCCGGAGGATATCCCGATGTTGGTTGAGGTGTTCCTGGCCAAGTTCAATCGGGAGATGGGCAAGTCGATCACGAAGGTGGCGCCCTCCGCGATCGATCTCCTCTGCGGCCAGGAGTGGAGGGGCAATGTCCGCGAGCTGGAAAATGTCATGGAGCGCGTCGTGGCGCTCGCATCCGGCGATACCGTCGGGCCCGAGCAGTTCCGCGAGTGTTTGCAGCGCCCGTCCGACGAGACAGTGTCGATGTCCCTTCCGGCCGATGGGCTCGACCTTGAAGGCGTGATCGGACGCATCGAAAAAGACCTGCTCCTCAAGGCGCTTCAACGCACGAACGGCCTCAAGAAGGGCGCTGCGAGCCTGTTGGGTCTGAACTTCCGGTCGTTCCGCTACCGGCTACAGAAACACGGCATCAAATAACCGGTCCCCCACCGGCGTGATTGCTTCTCCCCGGCTCGCTGCGGTATCGTGGCGGGGTGCCTGGAGCCGCCGCCGGACTCGTCTGCGCCGGGGGTTCGTCGCCGCGGGCGCGGAGGACACGGATGGCATTCGATCTGCTGGTGTCGATCGGCGCGTGGCTGGTCTACTTTTCGATCATCTTCTTCCCCCTCCGATGGGCCTACGATCGGCTCGTCGGGGCACCCCCTCCCAATCGCGACGTGGAGCGTCTGAACGCCTGGAGCCGCCGCCGGACTCGTCTGCGCCGGGGGTTCGTCGCCGCGGGCATCGCGCTCGCATTGCTGCCCCTGCTGGTGAGGATGGTGGCGGCCCTGATCCGGGGATGATCGCGCTCAAGGCTCCGGCGAAGATCAACCTGTCGCTGCGCGTCCTGGGGCGCCGGCCCGACGGCTACCACGACATCGACTCGGTCATGCAGATGGTCGGTCTCTACGACGACGTGGAGGTCGCGCCCGGCCGTCGGGGTCTCGACGTCTTCGTGGAAGGCGCCGACCTTCCCGAGGGGCCGGGGAATCTCGTGTACGAGGCGGCGACCGCCCTCGCCAAGGCGGCCGGCGTCTCGACGGGCGCCTCGATCCGCCTCACCAAGAGAATTCCGATCGGGGCCGGGCTCGGCGGCGGGAGCAGCGACGCCGCCGCCGCGCTGATGGCCTTGAGCCGTCTGTGGCGGCTGCGGTGGACGAGAACCCGTCTTGCCGAGTTGGGCGCCGGCCTCGGGAGCGATGTACCGTTTTTCTTCTTCGGCCCGACCGCGCGGGTCACCGGCCGCGGGGAGCTGGTCGCGCGCACGGCCCGGCCTCGGCTCGTGGGCGAGGCGCGGCCGTCGGAGTGGGCCGTGCTCGTCAACCCCGGTTTTCCGGTGTCCACGCGGTGGGCGTTCGAGCGATTGACAAAGGAACGCTCGGTCGTTACAATACCACGCTCGTTTGGGGCTCCGGTCTCGGTGCCGTGTCCGGTCGAGAACAGCCTCGAAGCGGTCACCGCGTCGTCGTATCCGGTGATCGAGGAGATCAAGCGGTGGCTCCGAGACGCCGGGGCCGGCGTTGCGTTGATGTCTGGAAGCGGCCCGACCGTCTTCGGCTTGTTTTCCAGCCGCGCCGAGGCCGTGCGGGCGCGCGTCGGTCTTCCCCAAGCCTGGATGGGATGGGTGGTCAAGCTCCTGCGTCGGGCGCCGTGGTGACGTCAAGGGTTCTGTGGTGCCATGACTGGTGGTGGGGCGTCGACAAGTGGTAAGTCAGGAGACTTTGGATCTCCCATTCCCAGGTTCGAATCCTGGCGCCCCAACCAGCGTTCGTCGCGCGTGATGCGTTCCCACTGATGGCGTGAGGCCGTGATGAGAGAACTCAAACTGTTCACGGGGAATTCCAATCCCGCGCTCGCCCAGGAGATCGCCGACTTCCTGGGCATTCCGCTGGGCGAGGCGACCGTCACCACGTTCAGCGACGGGGAAATCCTCGTGCGGATCGAGGAGAACGTTCGAGGGATGGACGTCTTTCTGGTTCAGTCGGCCTCGGATCCCGTGAACAAGAACATCATGGAGTTGTTGATCATGCTGGACGCGCTCAAGCGCGCGTCCGCCTATCGGGTCACCGCGGTCCTGCCCTATTACGGCTACGCCCGCCAGGATCGCAAGGACCAGCCGCGGGTGCCGATCACGGCCAAGCTGGTGGCGGACTTGATCGCCACGGCGGGCGCGCACCGGGTCTTGACCGTCGATCTCCACGCCGGGCAGATCCAGGGGTTTTTCAATATCCCGGTCGATCATCTCTACGCCACGCCGGTGCTCCTCGACCATTTCAGGCAGGTGGGGTTCGACGACCTGGTCGTGGTGTCGCCGGACGCGGGGGGCGTCGAGCGCGCCCGCGCGTTCGCGAAACGGCTCAAGGCCAGCCTGGCGATCATCGACAAACGGCGGGAAGGCCCCAACCAGGCCAAAGTGATGAACATCATCGGGGAGGTCAATCGCCGCAACGTGCTGCTGCTGGACGACATGATCGACACGGCGGGCACGATCACGCAGGGCGCGAACGCGCTGCGCGACAAGGGCGCGAAGACGATCCTGGCCGGCTGCACGCACGCGGTCCTGTCGGGGCCGGCGCTGGATCGCATCAACGCGTCCCCGCTCGACACGCTGGTCGTGACCAACACCCTCCCCTTGAACGGCAAAGAGGACCTCTGCCGGAAACTGGTCTCGTTGACGGTGGCGCCGCTGCTGGGAGAGGCGATCAAACGGATCCACGAGGAAGAATCGGTCAGTTCGCTGTTTGTCTAACAGAACGAGGCGAGAAGCCACGAAAGGATTGAAATATGCAACGCATCGAATTGGCGGTGGATCGACGGACCGACGCGGGCAAGGGGGTGGCTCGGAGTCTGCGCCGCGCCGGGAGAATTCCGGCCGTGCTATACAGCGGCGGCCGGTCCACCATGCTGAGCCTGAACCCGGCGGATCTGACCAAGCTGCTGCACTCGGCCGCGGGCGAAAACACGTTGATCGACCTGAAGGTCGCCGGATCGAGCGGCCAGGAACAGTTGGCGATCTTGCGGGAGGTGCAGCACGATCCGCTCACGGGCGCGCCGCTCCACGTCGATCTGTTCGAGGTGGCGCTGGATCGGCCGATCCGCCTCAAGATCCACGTCGAGGTGATCGGGGAAACCCCGATCGGCGTGAAGGAAGGCGGCGTCCTCCAGCACGGCATCCGCGAGGTCGAGGTGGAATGCCTGCCCGCGCTGATTCCCGATGCGGTGAGGGTCGATGCGTCGCTGCTCAAACAGGGCGAGGTCATCCATCTTCGGGATTTGCAAGTGGGAGAGGGCGTTCGTCTGCTGGACGATCCCGCCCTGATCGTCGTCTCGGTCACGACGCCGATGTCCGAGGAGAAGCTGGCCGAGTTGCTCGCCGCGACGGCCAAGGAGACGAAGGAACCCGAACTCCTGGCGAAGAAGAAGGAAGAGGAAGGGGAGCCGGCCGCGGCCGCGAAGGCCGAGGCGAAGCCGGAGGCCAAGGCCAAGGAAGAGAAGAAGGAAGGCAAAGGCAAGTAATCCCGCGGTGAAGGTGGTGGTCGGGCTTGGCAATCCTGGAGCGGAATACGCGGCGACCCGCCACAACGTGGGGTTCCGGGTGGCGGAGGCCTTCGCCGCCGCGCATGGCATTCCGCTCCGACGCTCCGGGAGCCTCGCGCTCGCCGGTCGAGGGACGGTGGCGGGCGAGGAGGTGTGGGTGGCCGAGCCGCTGACGATGATGAACCGGAGCGGGGCGGCGATTCGGCACCTGTTGCGCGAGTCGGGAGGGGACGCCGCCTCCCTGGTCGTCGTTCACGACGACCTTGATTTGCCGTTCGGCCGCCTGCGGTTTAAGCGCCGCGGCGGCCCCGGTGGCCACAACGGCGTCCGATCGATCATCGAGGTGTTGGAAACCGATGCGTTCCTCCGCCTGAGGGCGGGGATCGGCCGTCCGGCGCCGGGCGCCGATCCCGTCGACTACGTCCTCGAACCGTTCGCTGCGGATGAGCGGCGGACCGTATCGGCGATGATCGAGGCGGCGTGCGAGGCGCTGCGGGTGGCGTTGACCGACGGCGTCACGACCGCGATGAACCGGTTTCACGCGTCGTAGGTGATGGTCCCGGGGCGAGATCGTTCGCCCCGTTTTTGTGCGTGGTGGCGCCCGACCGCCGTTGGCGGATGGAAGGCGTCCTGGAATCTTTCACAAGGACAAGGAGCGGATTAATGCCGATCGAGCAACTTGCCATAGTCTTCGCCCTCGGCTGCGCGGCGGCGGCGATTGTGTACGGGGGGATCAGCGCGAAATGGGTGGTGGGGCTTTCTCCGGGCTCGGCCAAGATGCAGGAGATCGCGCGCGCCATTCAGGAGGGGGCCAAGGCCTATCTCAACCGGCAATACACCACGATCGGTCTTGTTGGGGCGGTGCTCTTCGTCGCGATCTGGGCGTCCCTGGGCGCGAAGACCGCGGCGGGGTTTGCGATCGGGGCGCTGCTTTCGGCGCTCGCGGGGTACATCGGCATGAACGTCTCGGTCCGCGCCAACGTGCGGACCGCCGAGGCCGCCAAGCGCGGGTTGTCGGCGGCGTTTGACGTCGCGTTTCGCGGCGGCGCGGTGACGGGGCTCCTGGTGGTGGGATTGGGCCTGCTCGGCGTGACGGCGTATTTCTGGATCTTGAAGGCGCTGACCCCCGCGGGCGAGGCGGTCGACATCATGCCCCTCGTCGGGTTGGGATTCGGCGGGAGCCTGATCAGCATCTTCGCGCGGCTCGGCGGCGGGATCTTCACGAAAGCCGCCGACGTCGGGGCGGATCTGGTCGGCAAGGTGGAGGCGGGCATTCCGGAGGACGACCCCCGCAATCCCGCGGTGATCGCCGACAACGTGGGCGACAACGTCGGCGACTGCGCCGGGATGGCGGCGGACCTGTTCGAGACGTACGCGGTGACGATCATCTCCGCCATGCTGCTGGGAGCCTTGATGTTCTCGGGATCGATGGTCGGCAACGCCCTGGTCTATCCCCTGGTGTTGGGCGGGATTTCGATCATCGCCTCCATCATCGGGACGTTCTTCGTCCGCTTGGGCTCGAACGGCAACATCATGGGGGCGCTGTACAAGGGGCTGATCTGGAGCGCGTTGCTGTCGGCGATCGCGTTTTGGCCGGCCACCCAGTGGCTGATGGGGGGCGAGCCCGGGAACGAGGCGACGGCGATCTACCTGTCGGCGCTGGTGGGGCTGGTGGTCACGGCCTTCCTCGTGATGATCACGGAGTACTACACCTCCACGGCGTATAAGCCCGTTCGGGATATCGCGCAGGCCTCGACCACCGGGCACGGGACCAACGTGATTGCGGGGCTGGCGGTGGGCATGAAGTCGACGGCTCTTCCGGTGCTGGTCATCGCGGGGGGGGTGCTGGCCGCGTATGAGCTGGCCGGGATCTACGGGATTGCCATTGCCGCGGTGTCGATGTTGTCCATGGCCGGCATCATCGTGGCGCTGGACGCCTACGGTCCGATCACCGACAACGGTGGCGGCATCGCCGAGATGGCCGGCCTCGACAAGTCGGTCCGGGCCGTCACCGACCCGCTGGACGCGGTGGGCAACACGACCAAGGCCGTGACCAAGGGGTACGCGATCGGGTCGGCGGGACTGGCGGCGCTGGTGCTCTTCGCCGCCTATACCGAGGAAATCAACCGGCTCCGGGCCAAGGCCATGGAATTCACGCTGAACGATCCCTACGTCATCGTCGGACTCTTCATCGGCGGTCTGCTGCCGTATCTTTTCTCGGCGTTCTCGATGGAGGCGGTGGGCAAGGCGGCCGGCTTGGTGGTGGTGGAAGTCCGCCGCCAGTTTCGCGAGATTCCCGGCATTATGGCCGGCACCGCCAAGCCCGATTACGGCCGGGCGGTGGATATCGTCACCCGCCGCGCGATCCGCGAGATGATCGTGCCCGGGCTCATCCCCGTGTTGACCCCCTTGGTTGTGGGCATCGTGTTGGGCCCGAAGGCCCTGGGCGGCGTGCTGGTCGGTAGCATCGTGACCGGCCTGTTCGTCGCGATCTCGATGACCAGCGGGGGCGGGGCGTGGGACAACGCGAAGAAGTACATCGAGGAAGGCCACCACGGCGGCAAGGGGAGCGACGCGCACAAGGCGGCGGTGACGGGTGATACGGTCGGCGATCCGTACAAAGACACGGCGGGTCCGGCGATCAATCCGATGATCAAGATCATCAACATCGTGGCGCTCCTCGTGGTTCCCCTCATCGTCTAGCCATGTCGCTCAATTGCGGAATCGTCGGTCTTCCCAACGTGGGGAAGTCGACGTTGTTCAATGCGCTGACGGCGGCGAAAGCCGCCGTCGCCAATTATCCGTTCTGTACGATCGACCCCAACGTCGGCATCGTGCAGGTGCCGGACGCCCGGTTGACGGCCCTCTCCGCGCTGTACCGCCCGAAGAAGACCACGCCCACCGCGGTCGAGTTCGTCGACATCGCCGGCCTGGTGAAGGGCGCGAGCCAGGGCGAGGGCCTGGGCAACAAGTTTCTGAGCCACATCCGGGAGGTCGATGCGATCGTCCACGTCGTGCGCTGCTTCGAGGATCCCGACGTCGTCCATGTCGCCGGCAAAGTCGATCCCGATCGGGACGTCGAGATCATCACCACCGAGCTGATCCTGGCCGACCTGGACACCGCGGAGCGGCGCAAGCAGACGGCGGAGAAGCGCACCAAGACCGCCGACAAGAAGGCC
>MHEO01000081.1:0-16873 GCA_001803875.1 Nitrospirae bacterium RIFCSPHIGHO2_01_FULL_66_17
ATGAACTCGTGCATCCCGCAGATCATCTGTGAGATTCGTTTCCCCGGCTCAAAATCCAACATCCCGCCCCTGGGTTCATCCGAAACCGGCAGAGGAAAGTTGAGAATGATATTCCCTCTTTCGCTCTGAAAGACCTGGCCGTTATGGATGATCGGGTCTTTATTGACGACGGAGATCGGCCGATGGTTCTCCAGAGCCATCACCAGCGGATGCGCATGCCGCAACCCTTTCTTGTCACTGGTCACGAACTGCTCGCTGTCCGGAACATCGGCGGGGGGAAACATGCAGTCCACCGCCACCAGCTCGCTGTTGATATGGGGGAATGGCTTGCCTCGTTTCACCTGCTGGACCGCCACAATGGTGTCCTGCATTCCTCCATCGGACGACACGAAGAACTCTTCCAATCGGATATTCCCGTGGCCGTCCGAGATTTTCTTGCAAAATGGTCCGAAGGGGTACAGCACCACCGGAAAAATCCGAGGCTCCGGGACCACGCCTTTGAGGGTGACTTTCCCGATAAGAGTCCCGCCGTTGCTCACGGCGACCTCCTCATAAGATCCCGACGCCATCGAGATCTCTGAGAATCCAGCCAGACCCAGCCAGATCACCCCCGTCAGCAAGACCATGAGACGCGACATGACTTCTCCTTCACGAACGAAACGAAAGAGGCAGGGGGGGCTGTCCATTCCCCCCTGCCCCCTCGTTACGCACATGGCCTAAGAATTTTTCAGTCCCCCTTTTCCATTTCCAGCATGGAAATGGGGATGGCGTTTCTTTCCTGTGGCAGTTCGGCCGTCCGGCCTCCCGGCCCGCCGCTGTTCAGCGGGAGCACCCGACGATCCCCTGCCGGCAGCACCCGCAGATAACCCCACTGCCCGGCCTGCGCATACGGCATCCGATGGTTCTGCCAGAGATAGTCGCCGGGGAGATGGAACGGCCCCCCCGCTCCCTCTTTCAGGAAGACATCCAGGTTTTCGGAAGAACCGAATTCACTCGAGCTGAGCATGTCCGCCCCCACCATGTTCGGTTTGAGCGGCCATTCATGCCCTTCCAGGCTGAAGACCTGGTTCTGCTCGTTGAAGGCTCCGAAGACATGGAGCCGTACCGGGTCACCGGCGTGCGCCATGACCGTCGGTGTCACCGGTTCCGACTCCCCGACCACGCACGGCGTGAACATGTTGCCCAGGTCGCATCCTTTCTCCTCCCGGAAGGACCACGGCTCGGTCCGGTAGTTCACGCCCGTCAGCCCCGCAATCTGCTGAATGTAGGGCATGAAGGCCGTCCCGATGATGTTGTCCTCGTCCTGGAAGAAGAGCGAGGCATCCCGGAAGTCGGAACGGGTCGCGTTTTCCGGAAGCGACCGGTCCACAATCACGTCCACCTGCCAGGCATTCTTCATCGAAACATCCTCGCCCGTCTTCGGATCCCGGTATTTCGACCCCTTCGGACCGACGATGATCCCTCCGAACAGACCGTCCCGAACGTTGTTGATGAAATTCCCCCAGTCCCACACGATCGCCGCCGTTTCCCCATACTGCGGAGGGGCGTAGAAGGTGTAGGTCCGGCTCTGCCCCGGGCCTACCGTCTGATCCCCCGGATTGTTGCCCACATTCATCCCCTGCGAATCCTTGGGATCAAACGCCAGCATATCCGCGCTGAACGAAGCCCGGCTCGCCTTCATCTCGTTCTTCAGGTTGACCTTGATGCAATCCCCCACATTCACATGCAAGGTCAGCGGCATCGGCGCAAAACCGTCCGTGGCCACCTTCGACTTCTCCCCTTCGAGCATGTAGATCTTGCCCATCGGGTTCGCCACCTGCAGCGTCCGATCAAAGTCGACTTCGATCACGTCCGGCGCCTTGGGGTTGTACTTCAGTGCCCGATCCGCCGCAATGACGTTGAAGGTCTTCATCGGCGCATCCGCCGGGCAGACCGACTTCGCCGAGGCCGGAACCTCGTCCCGCCCCGGGAGTTTCTTTAGGTCGGAGACCTCTTTATCCAATACCCGGAAGATCCCCCAGCTTCCCTCCGAAAGGTGGGAGGGACGGCCGTTAAAGTGAAGATAATCCCCGGCCATCTGTTGAGGCCCGCCAGCCTTAGTCACCAGGTCGTACCGTTCCGCAATCCCGACATGATAGGCATTCCTGAAATCGGAATGCTCCGCATACCGTTCCGTACGGAAGGCATGGCCTGCGAGATGCCAGGTATGGCTCTCGTTCATCATCACATGCAGCAGCCGGAAGACCACCGTATCCCCCACGTAGGCCCGGAGGAGCGGCGTGCCCGGATCTTTTCCAAAGGCCTTGGTCGAGAAGACCAGCGACGGATCCGGATTGAATTTCAACCGCTTCGCAATCGACTCGGCGCGGAAGAAGAAACCGCCTCCGGTGGTGTGCGTTCCGCCGTTGAGCCTTGGAACCGCCACCAGATCCAGATCGTACGGCATCTGGAAGAAGAGCGCCTGTCCCGCGTCGATCGCCGCCTGAATCGTCTGGCCCGGCGGATTCCCGTCGGTCACGACTTGCGCCGTATACGGCACCGTGTCATGAAGATATTGAACCATCTCCCGGAAGCTTCCGTTCACGCCATAGCCGACCGGTTCGGTGGTATGGATATCGGCAATCGGACCGCTCCGGATTTCCTTGCCGGTTTTCGGATCATGATAGGTCGAACCATAGGGCTCGACGATATTTCCGCCCACCGCGCCGTGCGGCCAGGTCGTGCCGCCCAGGGCATGGTCGTGCCAGAAAACCGTCCCCAGATCGACATCGACCCAGTAGCGGTACCGGACAAACTCGACCGAGGCGATCTCGCCCTTCTTGTGCACATTCTTCAACGGCTCCCCAAAGGTCAGGGTGTCGCCCTGAATCGCCTTGATCCAACGGACCTCGGATGTCTTCACCTCGTCCATTCCGATCATGATATCGGTCCCGACATGGAACTTCGTCGCTCCTTCCGGCATCTTGATCTTGATCGAGGTTGCTCCGGCCTTGATATCCTCGGTCAGAACCGAGTTCATCGGCACCGGGAGTCCCTTTGCTTTATCTTTTTTCATCTGGGTGAACGGCCGAACCGACATTTCATAGGCAAATCCGGTGATCACGCCGTCGGAGGCGTTGTTGTCGAACTGCATGAAGTGGGGATGGATATTGATCTTCGACATCTGGAAGTTCGTCGTGTCGTTGTCTTCCCACTCGCTCTTTAAGATCACGTCCACGCAGTCGTAGACGTTGGAACGATAGACCAGAGGCCGCGCCAGGTCGCTGTTGGTCCGGACGGCCGCCTCCTCTTCATGCAGGACATAGATCGTCCCGTGCTGATCCACCACGGCCTTCTCTTTGCCGATGGCGTTATTCATCGTGATCGGAGTTTCGATGAAGTGGATGGTGTACTGCTTCCGACCGGCTTTTTCCGGGCAGAGGCTCCACCGCCCCTGCTCACCCGGCCGGGCCGGCTGGTTGGTTTCCCCGCCGGCGACGCCGAGACCGCCCGGTTCATCCCCAATCGAACCGGTAGTCTTGTCCACATGGATCGGCTCAAGCCACGGCGCCGGCCCATGATGTCGGGCGAAGACCGCACGCTTCCCGAAATGAGGTTTGAAAGGCGGGTAAGCAAGTTTTCCGGTCTTTGCATCGAACAAGATCGGCGGCCGCTTCCCCGGCATCGGCGATTTATACTTCGGATTAGCGAACTGCTCAGTCGCCTCCGGCTCGCCCAGTGCCTTTTTCCCGTCCCAGGTCCAGTCCCAGACCGTCGCATCATAGGCCATGATCTGGCCCTTCTCGTCTGACGTATGGCCAGGCTGGCCATCCGGCGGAAGCATCATCTTGACCCAGTCCTTGATCGAGATATCCGCAATCGGCTTGGAGAAGTCGGTCTTGTCCGCCGTAATGTTCCACTTCTTGTCGTACCAGTCCATTGTCTTTCCGACCAACTGATCCGACGTCACGGCCGGCTTCATCCGGCCTTTGCGATCCGGAAGCTCCTGCAGCGGCGGCATGGTATCGGTGCTGCCGAAGGGATAATTCCCGGTCTGCAAGGTGTTGTAACCCCGCCCATAGGACCACATCCCGGCGACATAGTGGTGCGCCACATGGCAGTGGAAAAGATAATCGCTCGCGACCTGCTGGCAGAGACCCCAGCCGCATTCGTTCTGAAGATCAAGCACCTCCGAAGGCCCGATCACCTCGACATCGACACGGTCGGTGGTCGTCCGGATTTCCGGATACTTTACCGGACCGTCGCTTGCCGCGGTTTGAAGAAAGTTCTCCTTCGCATCGGCTTTCGGCTGGCGGAGCCAGCGGATGCTCCCTCCGTGGGGATGGTGGGAGTGGAAGACCTCGCCGCCCCCGTGGATCAAACGCCACTTCGCCGGATCGCCCATGTAGCCCCGTGGAATCGTTGTTGGGACATCGCCGAATGTGTAAGAGCTGTAGGCCATCGACTCGTCTTCAAAATGGAAATATTTCTCCTGAAGCGCGAGGTTATTGATCCCGAACGGCTCGCTGCGATAATTGAGTGCGCGTGCCGAGGGACGATAGGCGTCGGTGTTCGGGTCCCGCTGCGGGACCATCTCGCCGCTCCGGTTCAACGGGCGGAACGACTCATCCCCGATCTCATGGTAGAAAATGGCATATTCCCTGAAGTCGGGGATGTTCGGATTCGCGATCATCATCTGCCAGCCGCTTTTAGCTTCCTTGCCGGTGATCGGGTCGATGTACGTCGATCCCATCGGCTCGACCATGAAAGCTCCAATCATTCCCAGACTCGCCTGTTCCCGGCCGACGTGGCTGTGGAACATGTGGCCGCCTTCCTGCTCGGCCGGCCGGATGTACCATTCGAATGTCTGGCTCTTCCCCGGTTTCACATTCGAATCGGGATTCGCCGCCGTGGCCGCCTGGCCGGTCGCTTTGATGATCATGCTGGAACCGTGGATATGGATCCCGACGTCCTCGCCGTCTAATTGATTCTGGAGGGTAATCACGACACAGTCTCCCTGGCTCCCGCGGATCGCCAGGGGTTGGATCATATCGGTCTGCAAACCGGTGGTCACCGCGCCGGGATTGTAGCCCGATGTCGCGCGGGCCGCCGTGTTGGCTTTCTCCTCATCGCGGACTTTCTGAACATTCTCGGTCAGGACATACATGTAACCCGGATGGTAGTCCAGCCATTGATTCAGTGTGATCTCGACATTGATCGCGGAGACATCGTACTTCTTCACCGGAGCCCCCTGTGGACACCGCCCGCCGGCCGTCACGGTCTCCCCCGCGCCGGTCGGTCCGAGGAAGAAACTGCCGTCCATCTGCTGCGCCATGGCCGCGTCGCTGTAAGGACCTGGAGAAGCATGGGAGGGATGCTGATTGGTTCCCTTTGCGATTTCTTCCATCAACTTCTTCATCGCCTGTTCCACCTGCTCGCGATGGCCGTTTTTCCCTTCGGCAGCGTCTTCCCGTTCAAGCTGCTCTTTGAACTTCTGCTCCCAAGGGGGCAATGCCTGTGACTCCGCCACCAGGGTCGATCCAGATCCATGTGCGCCGTGGTCCTCGCCGGCCCATACCGCGCCGGGACCGCTCACGCCCAGCCACGCGCCCACCGCCGCGCACCCCAGACCGCGCGCCCACCTTCTCCACGTCTTCGCCTGTCTCATGCCGTGTCCCCTTTCTCGCCTTTTAATGCCGCCCCGTCGTGATCCTCATTCCCCCGCCGCACCGCGGCGAGAAGGTCTTCCGCCGTCGCGTTCGCGATCCGCGTCGTGTCGTAAATCGTCAGGTGATTGGCGTCCAAGGTGCATCGAATGATCCGCGCGGGATAGACCTCCATCAGACGGAGACGCTGCAGCGCCGCGTCGTTTCGAAGATCGTCGCGGTCCATGCAAAACAGGACCACGTCGGGCCGAAACCGCGGCGCGGCTTCGATGGCCGCCTCGACCGTCGGAACCTGCTGGGTTTCGAATCCCGGCCGGTGCGCATCGAGCAATCCCCCCACCCCGTGACCGAAGAGCGTGGCGCCCCCGATCACCAACACCTTTCGCTGTCTCATCGCACGATCCGAGAAGTGTGCGTGCACTGTATCGAGTCAGGCGCGTCCGGTCCATTCTCAGGAAGAAGTATTTTGGGGGGAGGAAAAGAGGGGGGTTCGGTTAGTCCGAACAGGCGAGGCAGGGGACCATGCGCCCCAGGGGGATCATAGGCCGAATGGCCCATCGATCCTGACACCGGTGTGAGAAGGACCCAGGACTGTATCCCGGCATTGGGATATTGGAGCCTGTTCAGGAATGGTCAGATGCAAGGCGGAGCGAGCACCGCACCGGAGCGTACGCGGTGGGTACGTGAGGAGCGGATGCGCAGCGACAACGCCGCAGATGGCCGTTCATGGACAGGCTCCTACGTTTCGCACTCTCGACATTTCGCGCCGCGGGCCAACACCCGTTCCTCGTCCAGATCGACGGGCACGACGGTGTATCGTCCCTCGACCAGGTAGTGGGACATGTGGTTGGCTTCAAGGTACGCCCCCAGCAACTCGTCGGCCCGGTAGTGGTTGGGCGCGACCACGTAGAACGCGTCCGCGCCCGTGAGCTGGACCTCAAACAATCGGTTCATATGCGCCCTCCATGTCTCCCCCGCTCTACGACGCCATTACGCGCGCCAAATGCAGCAGACGAAGATCCAGCGGCTTGCAGGTGCCAGACACCTCGGCCAGCGGCGTGGTCGCGATCTCGCCTCGCAGCAGACCCACCAGGACGCCGTCCCGCCCGTTCCGCAGCGCCTCGACCGCCGCAGCGCCGAGCCGCGTGGCCAGCAGGCGGTCGAACGCCCCGGGCGCACCGCCCCGCTGGACGTGTCCCAGCGACGTCACGCGCAGGTCGAACCCGATCCGCTCGTGGTGCTCGCGGAAGTACGCCGCGATCTCGGCGGCCGGGTACTTCGCCCCCTCGGCGATCACGCCGATCGCGTGCGACTTGCCGCGTTCATACGCCGCCCGCAATTCCTTCGCGATCGCCTCCGGATCGCAGGGAATCTCCGGAATCGCGACCACCTCGGCCCCGCCCGCGATTCCCGCCATGAGGGCGAGATAGCCACAGTCCCGCCCCATCACTTCGACCAGGAAGGCCCGCCGGTGCGAGGCCGCCGTGGTCTTGAGCCGATCGATCGCCTCCAGCGCGATGTTCAGCGCCGTGTCCACGCCGATCGTGATCTCGCTGCCCGGCAGATCGTTGTCGATCGTGGACGCCACGCCCACGACCCGGACACCCATCTTCGACAGGGCATACGCCCCGGTCTGCGACCCGTTCCCGCCGATGATCACCAAGGCATCCAGGCCGGCCGCCCGGGCGGCGTCCACCGCGACGCGCCGCCCCTCCTCGGTCAGAAACTCCGGGCACCGCGCGCTCCCCAGGATGGTCCCGCCGCGCTCGATGATCCCGCCCACGCTCCGCGCGTTGAGCGGCGTCGTCTCGCCCGCCATCAGCCCCGCGAATCCGCGGCGGACGCCGACCACATCCATCCCGGCGTCGACCGCCATCCGCGTCACGGCGCGGATGGCGGCGTTCATGCCCGGCGCGTCGCCCCCGCTGGTGAGCACCCCGATTCGGGTCACGGCCGTCGCCCGCCGCGTCAGCGCCCGACCGGACGGGTGCCGAAATCCACCACCCGCGGGACCACCAACCGCTCGAAGTCGTCGTACTTCATCCGGATGGCCTCGCGAGAGTTACCGGCGGGAAAGATGATGTCCTCGTCTTCGGTGAGCGCGGCGTCGACCAGCACGTCGAGCCCGTAGAGGTTGCCGAACGGGGGCATCATGCCGACTTCGCAATCAGGGAACAGCTCGGCGAACTCCGCCTCCGTCGCCAGCCGGATCCGCCGATTCCAGTCGCGGCCCAGCACCTCCTGGATCCGTGGTAAATCGACCATGAGACTCGCCGGCAGGACCGTCATCACGTTCTCCGGCCCGTCCTTGATCATCACCACCTTCGCCACCTCTTTGCCGGGCACGTGGAGCGTTTCGGCCGTCTCGGGAGCGCTGTGAGTGGACGGATGCGCGATGATCTCGTACTCCACGCCGTTTTCATCCAGATACTCTTTGAGTCGTCTTGTCATCGTCATGGCTGTCACCTCCTCTCGATCGATCGCTTCAACCACACGGGAGCGCCCTACTCGATCGTGACCTTCACCTCGCGCCGCTTCGCCGCCTCGGTCTTGGGCAGGCGGATCTCGAGCACCCCGTTCGTGAAGGAGGCCTTCACCCGGTCGCCCTGGATGTCGCTCGGCAACTCCAGCGATCGGATCAGACGCCCGTACGCGCGTTCCGCCACGTAGCGGCCCCGTTCGCCGGCCTCGGCCTCGCGCTTCCGCTCCGCGGCAATGGTCAGGCGGCGCTCGGAGAGCGTGACCTCGATCGTCTCCTTGTCGATTCCGGGCAACTCGGCCTTCACCACCACGTCGTCCTTCTCCTCGTACATGTCGAGGGGGATGTCCCGCCCGCCCAGCACGCCGAGCACGCGGTCGACGTCGCGCCGGAACGGAAGCGGCCTGCCCCAGAACGCCTCCATCATCCGCTCCATCTCGCGTTCCAACCTGGTCAGACTCGGCCACAGCGTGGGCAGACCCGTCGCGGGGGCCTGCTCTTTCTCCACTTCTCCCACATCGAGCGTCGATACCTGTCCCATGATCGGCCTCCTCTCTTCACCCATCCGTCTTAACCCGATCCCTTTTCATTTCGCGCCCGGTTGGGCACGATGCACTTTCATCATGCACTTGTTCATGATCACGGTGAGGCCGGCAGCCTCGGCGCGCCGGGCCGCGGCGTTGTTCACGATCCCCTCCTGCATCCAGACGACCTTCGCCCCGACGGCGATCGCGTCCTCCACGATCGACGGCGCGTCTGCCGACGGCCGGAAGATCTCCACGATGTCGATCTTCTCGGAGACGTCCCGCAGCGCGGCATAGACCGGTCGGCCGAGGAGCGGCCCCTTGGCCGCGGGATTCACCGGGATGATCGTGTAGCCCCGCTCCTGAAGGTATTTGGGGACGAAGTGGCTCGGCTTTTCGGGATGAGACGACAACCCCACGACCGCGACGGTCGTGTACCGCCCCATCACGCGGCGGGCCTCCTCGTCCGAAAACCAGATACTCGGCACTTCGCATGTCTCGTCTGGTTCCATCATCGCTCCTGTGGCCACGGCCGCGGTTATTCCCTCTTGTGAATCACCGTAGCAAACCCGCCACGCCCGATCCATTCCTCGACGGGGGTACGCGATCCGAAAGAAAGGAGGGGGCGACCCCCACGAAGGGGTGATCCCCGGCGTCGCCGAGGAGCCTGTCCATGAAGGGTCATCTGCGGCGTTGCCGCTGCGCTTCCGCTCCTCACGTACCCACCGCGTACGCTCCGGTGCGGTTCTCGCGGCGCCTTGCATCTGACCCTTCCTGAACAGGCTCAAAGACCGATGACCCCGGCAGGCTCCTAGTCGTCGGACGGCGAGGTGGACACGAGTCCGTGGCGTTGGGCGTAAATCGCCGCCTGCGTCCGGTTGTTCATGTGGAGTTTCTTGAGGATGTTCTTGAGGTGAATCTTCACGGTGTGCTCGGAAATCGACAGCGCGTTCGCGATCTCCTTGTTGGTCGCCCCGTTGGCAAGCTCGCGGAGAATCTCTTCCTCCCGCGCCGTCAGGACGTGGGAGGAACCGACCGCGGGCGCGACCCGGCTGTTGGCCATCACGGCGAATTCGGCGAGGAAGTGGGCCGCCAACTGGTGGGGGATCACCGCTTCCCCGTTCATCAGCCGCTCGACGGCCGAAACCAGTTCGTCGGGGTCGATGTTCTTTAAGAGGTACCCCCGAGCCCCCGCCTTTACCGCGGCGAAGAGATTGTCGTTCTCGTCCGACACGGTCAACATGAGGATCCGCGTCTCGGGCAGGCGCTCGTGGATCGCCCGCGTGGCCTCGATGCCGTTGCAGCCGGGCATGTTGACGTCCATCAAGATCACGTCCGGCTTCAACCGCACGGCTTCCTCGATCCCGGCGCGGCCGTCGCCGGCCTCGCCGGCCACGGTCAATCCGCGGTCCTTGAGCAGCGTCACCAGGCCCTTGCGGAACAAGGTGTGATCGTCGACGACCAGCACCCGGGGGGACGGCGTCGAGGAGGGCGTGGTCATCGCGCGCTCCCGTCCTCGTCGGATCCGACGGGGACCTCGATCACGACCGTGGTGCCCCGTCCGAGCGTCGAGCTCAATCGAACCGAGCCTCCCACGCGCGCCGCCCGCTCCCGCATGATCCGCAGGCCGAGGTGGGCGCCGCTCGGATCGTTGAGCCGCGTCGCGTCGCAACCCACGCCGTCGTCTTCCACCCGGATCTCCCACGCTGCGGGCATTCTGGCGCAGACGACCCGGACCCGCGACGCCTGCGCGTGCTTGCGCACGTTGGCCAGCGCCTCCTGCACCATCCGGAAGACCTCGGCCTGCGGGCAAAATGCCAGGCCCTGCAGGCATTCCTCCCCGACCAGTTCGGCGCGGATATGATTTCTGAGCTCGAACGTCGCCAAGTGGGCGTGAAGCGAGGAGGCGAACGCGCCCCCTTCCTTCGGCGCGCTCCGGAAATCGACCAGGAGCTGCCGGACGTCCTCGTACGTCGCGCGGATCACCTCGCGGATGCCTTCCAGCTCGCGCCGCGCGCCCTCGGTCTCGCCGCCGCGCAGGAGTTGCTCCGCGCGCGCGGCTTGCACGTTCAGGCACGCCAGCGACTGCGCGATCCCGTCGTGGAGTTCGGCGGCGATGACGGCCCGCTCCTCCGCCACCGCGGACTCCCGCATCGCGGCGAACCACCGGGCGTTCTCGACCGCCACCCCGAGCTCCCAGCCGATCGCCGACAACAGCGTCCGATCGATCGTCCGAAACGCGCGCGGCTCGCGGGCGTACAGCGTCAGCAGGCCGAGGGTGCGGTCGCGCGAACGGAGCGGCACCGACACCAGCGAGCCCACGCGCTCGTCCAGGCAGGCGGGCCGGCTGAGGCGCGCGTCCGCCGCGAGATCGTCCACCACCAGCGGCTCATCCATCGAGAGGGACAGCCCGCAGAGGCACGCCCCCCGCGGGATGCGGGACTCACGGGTGCGGAACGCCTCGGACAGACCGCGGCTGGCGACCAGGCAGAGTTCCCCCGACCCGTCCTCGACCAGGTGGATCGCCCCGGTGTCGGCCCGGGCGAGGTCCAGCAGCCGGTCGAGCACCGCGTTCAACGCCTTGGCGAGCGCGGGCGACTGACTGACCACGGCCGCCACGACGTGCAGCGCGCGCAGCGGGTCCGCTGGATCCCGGCGCGCGACATCCGCTTCGCCGCACCCCGCGGCCGCGCGGTCGGCCGGTTGGCCATTCCCCGCTTCTTCGACGCCCGGCACCTCTTCGTCGCTCACCATCCTCAGCGCGCACTCTCCCATCGTGGCACCTCCGTGACTCGGAAGCCTGGCGCGACTCTCCATCCGCGTCGCCATTTTGGATTATTCCGAGCGAAAAAGATACCCCCCCAAAGGGGGTGTTTTGGGGGAGGGGATGTGCCGGACCTGGCGGTTTGGCTCGCGCAGGGCCTTGACCGTCAGCACGGGACAGGGCGCGTGCTGGACCACCCGTTCCGCCACGCTGCCGAGCACCGCGTGGGCGAGCCCCGTGCGGCCGTGGGTGCCCATCACGATGAGGTCGGCCCGGTATCGCTTGGCGGCCGCGCGGATCTCGAGAAAGGGCGTGCCCACCTCGAGGTGCCATTCCACCTCGATCCCCTGCGCCTTGACCCGTTCGACGTGTTCCCGCAGCATCTCGGCCAGCACGGCGCCGACCTCGCGGTGCGCAGCGGGCTGCGCCAGCGACAGCTCGATCCCGTACGCCGGCTGCTCCATGACGTGCAGGAAGACAATCTTGGCCGAGAACGCTTCGGCCAGTTCGACGGCCCGCCTCATCGCTTCCAGGGAACCGTCGGAGAAATCCGTGGGCGCCAGGATCGTGCGCACCGAGACCGCGTCCATTACGCGCCCCGCACCGTCAACACCGGACAGGGCGACATCCGCACCACGCGCTCGGCCACGCTGCCCATCAGGAAATGGCCCATCCCCCGCCGGCCGTGCGTGCCGATCACGATCAGGTCGGCCCGCTCGTCCCGGGCCTTCTTGACGATCTCATCGTACGAAACCCCTTGGGTGAACGCCCCGGCCGCGGCGACGCCGCCTTCCCGAAGCTCCTGAACCAGGCCGTCCAGCAGGGGTTCAACCACGGTGGTGAGATTGGCGTACAGATCGGTCCACTGCAACGACTCGGTCATCGCGTAACTCCACGTCTCGATCACGTGGAACAGGACGATCTTCGCGCCGAACCGCTTCGCCAGGGCGGCGGCGTACGTCAGAGCCTCCCGCGAGCAGGGCGAAAAATCGGTGGGAACGAGAATCATCGCGATCACGGGTTCCGGTCCTCGCGCCTGGATCATCGCCGCCTCCATCGCTTCGCCGCACACCATCCAACACCACGATAGCGCGACGTCCTCCTTCGGTCTATCCCGCGTTCGACGTATTTCGCCGAGCCAAACGAGGGAGGCACGATCCCCCGGACGGTCATTCTCCCTTCCCCCCGATGTGCGCTTTCGGGCGCACGGTGAGGACGGGGCACGCGGCTTTTTGCACCACCCGCTGGGCCACGCTGCCCATCAGG
Organism: Nitrospirae bacterium RIFCSPHIGHO2_01_FULL_66_17; assembly: GCA_001803875.1. Classification (GTDB taxonomy): domain Bacteria; phylum Nitrospirota; class Nitrospiria; order 2-01-FULL-66-17; family 2-01-FULL-66-17; genus 2-01-FULL-66-17. Next base: position 12,679 of record MHEO01000081.1, read on the forward strand.
ACGTGGGCGATGCCGGTCCGACCGTGGGTGCCGAGGACGAGGAGGTCGGCCGGGATTTCCTCCGCGGTCTTCAGAATCTCAACGAACGGAATCCCCTCCTTGAAGAGCGGATGCACCGTGACGCCCCGGCCGCGCACCTCCGCGGCAAGCGCGTCGAGCTTCGCGGACTCCTCGGCCTTCACCTCCCGCACCCACTGCTCGACGCCGTGTTGGATCTGGACGTTCATCGAGACTCCCGGCCCGCTGAAAAACGGCCGCTCGAACACGTGGAGCAGGGACAATTCCGCGCCGAGCTTGAGCGCGAATTGGACCGCGTACTCCAGGGCCTCCCCGGAAGACGGCGAAAAATCGGTCGCAAACACCAGACGCTTCATCGCCATGTCGTTGTCTCCTTCTATCGTGTCGGAACCAGGGACGCCACGCCGCCGGCGCGCCGCGATCCATCCCCTTCCACGGTAGCCGATTTCGGCCTGTCGGATCAAGCATGAGCGTCTAGCGCGACGGAAGATCGTTGCCTCCCGCATAGCCCGTTCGGGTGAACCGCGATCCCTCTTTTTCCCCTGACAACCACCTCCGTCAGGGACTGGAACGGCGCAAGACCAACTGATAGAGTCATGCCAGGAACACGACCAGACACGATCAACAACGTCTCGCAGCCTCGGCGCGGTAAATCGCGTCTGCGTTGCGCCACGTAAGCGAGGAAAGGAGGGTCGCCATGACCACGCTGACACGATGGGATCCGTTCAAAGAACTGGATGAGTTGCAGAACCGCCTGTCGACGCTGTTTGGGCGCGCCCCGGTTCGGAAGGACGGCGGTCGCGAGGAAGCGATGACGCTCGCGGAGTGGGCGCCGCTCGTGGACATCATCGAGGAGGAGAAGGAATACCGCATCAAGGCCGAACTCCCCGAGGTGAGCAAGCCGGACGTGAAGGTCACCGTTCAGGACGACGTCCTCACGATCGCCGGCGAACGGACGTTCGAGAAGGAGGACACGGGTAGGAAATACCACCGCGTGGAGCGGGCCTACGGCAGCTTCGCGCGAAGCTTTACGCTGCCCGAGGACGCCGACGCGGCGAGGGTGAACGCCGAATTCAAGGACGGGGTCCTCGTCGTCCACCTCCCCAAGTCCGAGAAGGCGCGGCCGAAGAGCATCGAGGTCAAGGTCGCCTGACGGGTTGGGACATCCGAGCATGCATCGGGAAAGGAGACCATGAAACATCCACTGCAAGTCACGGTGCGGAACATGTCGTTGTCCGACGCGGCGCGGGCGGCCATCCAGGAGCGGGCCGACAAGCTTGACGCGTTCAACCCCGACATCATCGGGTGTCGCGTGCTGGTCGAAATGCCCCACCGCCATCAGCACCAGGGCGCGCGCTACAACGTGCGGATCGATCTGACCATCCCGGGAACCGAGTTGATCGTCAAGCGCGAACCCCACGAGGATGTGTACGTCGCGATCCGGGATGCGTTCGACGCCGCCAAGCGCCAGGTGCAGAGTTATCGCCGCCGCCAGCGTGGCGAAGTGAAGGCGCACGAGGAGTCCCCGCTCGCCCGGGTCACCAAGCTGTTCCCGATCGAGGGCTACGGCTTCCTCGAAACGCCCGATGGCCGCGAGGTGTACTTTCACAGCCACAGCGTGCTGAACGGCGGGTTCGATCACCTGGAGCCGGGAACCGAGGTGCGGTTCGTCGAGGAAGAGGGGGATCAGGGGCCGCAGGCCAGCACGGTGATCCCCCTGAAGCGCCAGCACGCGCCAGGCAACGATTGAGCGTCACGCGAGAGGTGAGGCAGCGCGTCGTCGGCGCGCGAGGAGGATGCCATGAATGAAACCAAGACCACGAGTGCGCGGACCGAGGCGCTGCGGACCCTGCTGCACGGCGCGCGCGAGCGGGTCGTCCGGGACATCGAGGCGCAGATCGGACGACGCCTGGACGAGACCACCAGGGGGAGGATTGACGCGGCGCTGGACTTGGAAGACAGGGCGTCGATGGACCTTGAAGACGACACGGATTTCGCGCTGCTTGAAATCCGCTACAAGACCTACAAGGATATTGCCGAAGCCTTTCGTCGCCTGGAAAGCGGCACGTACGGCCTGTGCGAGCGGTGCGGCGCCGACATCCCGATCGCGCGTCTCGAGGCGGAGTCGTTCGCCCGCTTCTGTGTGCCGTGCCTCACGGCCATCGAAGCGGTTGAGCGCGTCGAGCGCGAGGAGAAGCGGTTCGCGTCATAAGAGCACGCGAAGCCGCCTTGCATGACGAAATCCCCCCATCCCCCCTTTGTCAAAGGGGGGGTAATGTGATCAGGGCTAATGAAATCCCCCCTTTGTCAAAGGGGGGCGAGGGGGGATTTTCCGATTACGGTGGCGGTTTAACCTTGCCATCGCCTTCGATCCAGCCCAGCGTGGCCTCGGGTCGGCAGTCGAAGTGCCTCAGGTACGGCTTGATGTCGAGCACCGGCGTGCCGTCGACCACGTCGACGCCCCGCACGAAGAGTTGTGTCCCCTCCCGCCGCGTCAGTTCAACGGTGAGAATCCCGATCGCGTTGGGCCGGTGCGGCGAGCGGGTCGCAAAGACGCCGCGTTCCCTGGTTTGCCCCGGAGGGTAGACGCGGAGCGGCCGGGCCGTGCTCTGATGGAACGCGAACAGAACCAGCAGATGGGAGAAGCGCTCGATGTCGAGCAGGCCGTCGGCGTAGGCGGGATCGACCTCGATCACGGCGTCGGCCGTGGGCGCCTCGCCCAGGGGCTTCGGGATCGCCTGCGTCGTGAGATACGGCGTGCGGAACACCCCGATGGGCGTGTAGGTGAACGAGCCTGTCATGCGATTCCTCCTGGGTCCGTCGCGTCCAACATGAACCGTTAGCAGCCTATCGACGACCGCATCGAGCACCCGGAGTCGATCATCGAGCGCGGGATCGTCCCTGGCGGAGCGCGACCGTAGCGCACCTCCGGCCGCGGGTCAATACCATTTCACGATCATGAGGCGCGCTCGATCGACCGGTGTGCTATAGTCGACGACCGTGTCCCGAACGGCGCCTCACCTGGTCGCGGCGATCTCGCCGCACGGCTTCGGCCACGCGGCACAGACCGCGCCGGTCCTCAACGCCTTGCGCACCCGCGTGCCCGACCTCCGCGTGACGCTCCGCACGACGGTGCCCCGCGACCTGCTCGCCGCGCGCGTCGGGGGGCCGTGGGACTACGAACCGGTCGCGAGCGATTTCGGTATGGTCATGGCGTCGGCGCTCGACATCCAGGTGGACGCGAGCGCCGACGCCTACGCGCGCCTGCACGACCGGTGGGAGGAAGAGGTCGAGCGCGAGGCGGCGGCGCTGGCCGCGCTCGATCCCGACCTCGTCCTCTGCAACGTCCCGTACCTCCCGCTCGCCGCCGCGGCGCGGCTGGGCATCCCCGCCATCGCGCTCTGCTCGCTCAACTGGGCCGACGTCTACATGCACTACTGCGGCGCCCGGCCGGAAGCGGCCGCCGTCCACGCCCACATGCTGGACGCGTATCGCGCCGCGCGGTGGTTCCTGCAACCCGAACCAAGCATGCCGATGACCGACATCCCCAACCGTCGACCGATCGGTCCGATCGCGGCGGTGGGCGCCGATCGCCGCGACGAGTTGCGTCGGCGACTCGGGCTTGGACCCCGCGAGCGCGCGGTCCTGATCACGCCCGGCGGGATCGCGCTGCCGCTCCCCGTCGACGCGTGGCCGCGTCTTCCCGGCGTCCGCTGGATCGTCCCCGGCGCGTGGAAGATCGCCCGTCCCGACGCGATCGCGCGCGAGGCGATCCCGATGCCCTTCGTCGATCTGCTGCGGAGCAGCGACGCGGTGATCGGCAAGCCGGGGTACGGCACCTTCGTCGAGGCCGGGTGCAACGGGACGCCGGTGCTCTACGTGCGGCGACACGATTGGCCGGAGGAACCGTATCTGGTGGACTGGCTCGAGCGCCGGGGAAGAGCCCTGGAGATCGAGCGGAGCCGCCTCGAGCGGGGCGACGTGGCGGACGCGCTCGACGCCCTGCTCGCTCTCCCCGCACCCCCTCCGGTCAAGCCGACCGGCGCCGACGAGGCAGCCTCCCTCATCCTGGGAGCCTGTCCATGAACGGCCATCTCGGGAAGCAGCATTCGTCCGTCACGCTAGAGCGGCGTTGTCAGTCGGCCTTGCGTGCTCACGTACGAACTGTAGGGGCGGG
>MHEO01000081.1:16915-17092 GCA_001803875.1 Nitrospirae bacterium RIFCSPHIGHO2_01_FULL_66_17
GCGCCTCGCCCCTACAAGGCCCGCAAGGCCTCCTTCCGTCTTGCATCTGGCCATTCCTGAACAGGCTCCAACGCCTGGCCTGATGACTCGGACAGCCTCCTTGCCCCCCCTATGACAAAGGGGGATGGGGGGATTTCGCTCGACGCGCTACGCGGGTCCGGACGGTTCCAGGTCGGG
>MHEO01000081.1:17109-28111 GCA_001803875.1 Nitrospirae bacterium RIFCSPHIGHO2_01_FULL_66_17
AGATCTCGGCGCGCGCCGCGTCGCGCAACGCCAGGGCGGCCGCCCAGTCGGCGCCCTTCGGACACAGCGGCTCCCCGATCACGACGCTGATCGCGCCGCGCCGGGGGAACCAGGAGCCGTCGCGCAGGATCGAGCGCGTCCCCCGGATCGCGACCGGGACGACGGACGTTCCCGTCTCGGCGGCCACGATGAACGCCCCCATGCGGAACGGCCGGAGACCCGGCGCGCGGCCGAACGTCCCCTCCGGAAACACGACCAGCGACCGCCCCCCGTGCACGGCGTCGACCAGTCGACGCGCGTCTTCGGCGCTCCGCTTGGGATCGACCCGCTCGACGAACACCGCCCCCAGACGCCGAAGGAAGACGCGCGGGATCGCGGCGCCGGCCAACTCGCGCTTGGCGACGAAGCCGCCCCCCGGCGGCAAGACCGCGCTGAGCACAACGGCGTCGAGGTAACTGGCGTGGTTCGCCGCGAAGATCACGGGGCCCGCGCCCGGGATCTCCTCGGCACGTTGAACGGCATCGATAAGCGGCCGCCGCACCCGGATCGGAATCCCGGCGAGGCCGAAGAAGCCGCGCGCCAGCGCGCCGACCGCGCGCCCGCGCCACGCCGGCGAAGGCAGGAGCAGCGCGCACGCCCACGCCGAGGCGATCCCGATGCCGAAGACCGTCCAGGCATAGCCCGCGTACAGCGCCCGCACCAAGTCGTGGGCGACGCGGCGGGACCGGGCGGCCAGACCGGACAGCGTCATCCGCGCGAACTGCACCCACACCGCGCGTCGGACCGCCCCCAGCGCGCCGCGTTCGTAGAACTCGCGGCAGGCGGCGCGTCGGATCTTGCCGCTCGAGGTCTTGAGCACGGTGTGCGGCGGCGCGAGCACGATTTCGTCCGGCGCGGTGTGGAGCAGGTCCATCGCCAGGTGGTGGATCGTCGCGCGCAGGGCCTCGATCCGCGCGGGATCGGTCTCCCGCGTTTCGGCCACCACGACCAGCCGCTCGGTGCCCGTGGCCGGGTCGGTGGCGCCGAACGCCGCCACGCACCCCTTGCGGACACCCGGCACGGCGCCGACGGCTTCCTCCAGCTCGTACGGGTACAGATTGCGCCCGGCGCGGATGATGACCTCCTTGGCGCGGCCGGTGAGGTAGACATCCCCCTCCGCCATGTACCCGAAGTCGCCGGAGTCCAGCCACTCGCCGTGGAATAGCGCCCGCGTGGCGTCCGCGTTCCGGTAGTACCCGCTGGTCGTCGAGGGACCGACAAATTCCACCCGCCCGACCTCGCGCTCGGCGACCTCGCGTCCCGCGTCGTCCACGATCCGGATCTGATGACCCGGCAGCGGCTGTCCGCACGCCACGAAGCGCAGCGCGGTCCGGTCATCGGCGGCGGCCGGCTCGGCCCGCCCCGCGACAGCGAAGGGTTCCCGCGCAACCCGGTCGATGATCGGCTCGCGGCCGAGCGGCGGGAAGGCGAGCCCGACCGAGGATTCGGCGAGGCCGTAAACGGGCGCCATCGTCCCGGAACGGAATCCGCACCGGGAAAACCGCTCGATGAAGCGGGTCATCGTGTCGGGGCTGATCGGCTCCGCGCCGTTTACCGCGAGCCGCCACGACGAGAGGTCCAGCCCGGCGAGCGCGGCGTCGTCGATCTTCCGCACGCACAGCTCGAAGGCGAAGTTGGGGCCGGCCGAAATCGTGCCCCGGTAGTCGTGAATGGCCCGCAGCCAGCGCTCGGGCCGCGCCAGAAACGTCAGCGGGGACATCACGACGAGCGGCGCGGCGTAGTACAGGCTCCCCAGCCACGCGCCGATCAACCCCATGTCGTGATAGAGCGGCAGCCAACTGACCATGACGTCCCCGGAGTGCGCCCGGACCGCCTGTCCCATCGCGCGGATGTTCGCCAGGAGGTTGGCGTGGGTGAGGATGACGCCCTTCGGCACGCCCGTGCTGCCCGACGTGTACTGCAGGAGGGCGATCTCCCCGCCCCGCGCGCGCGGCACGGTCTCCTCGCCGTCGGCCGAGACCTCCTCGACCGTCAGCACGTCGTGCAGCGTGCCGACCTGGGCCTTGAGCAGCCGCCCCACCCGCTGCGCCTCGCTCACGGTGATGAGGAGCACGGCCTGCGCGTTGTTCAGGATCGTGGTCTGGCGGCGGAGGTGGTCCTCGATCTGCGCCAGGCGCAGCGGCGGATACAGCGGGACCGGAATCCCGCCCGCGAGCAGAATCCCGGCGAACGCGAGGAAGTAGTCGCGCGACGTGGGCAGCATGATCGCGACCGCCTGCCCCGCACCCACGCCGAGCGCGCGCAGGCCCCGCGCCACGCGGCTCGCCCCCGCCCAGAGCTCGCCGTAGGTCAGCGTCTCCCGGCACCCCTGGTCGTCGAGGAGGAAGAGGTGCCGTCGATCGGCGTGCCGGTCGCGGTGCCACGCCAGCACCTCGACCAGCGTGGTCGCGCCGGACGGCTCGCCCTCGACCGTCCCCACCTGCGCGTGCACGGCCTCCACCGACGCGATGGGTGCCGCGGCCGCCGTCGGCGCCAGCACCGCGCGCAGCACGTCCCGCGGCGTCTCCGCCGTCGCCAGGAGGTGTTCGGAGAGCCGGACGCCGAACCGCTGCTCGACGCGCAGGACGAGTTCGACCCGCCCCAGACTGTCGAAGCCGAAATCCCGCTCCAGGGAGCTGTCGAGCGTCAGCACCCGCGCCGGGGGCGCCCGATGCAGCTCGGTCGCGAGCGCTTGAAGCGTCTCCAGCAGCGCGTCGGCGACGGCGGCCGTCTCGGGAGGCGCACTCTCACTCGGCATCGATCGCTCTCAACACGAAACAGCGGCATCATACCCCGAATCGCGCGACCACCACAAACGCGCATGCATGCAATCGCGGTTGCGTGCGGTGCTGATTCTCGGTATCATGGGCCGAAACCTGACATCACTGATTGGAGTCTCACATGTCACGGTCCCAGCACGCCGCACGTCGGCGGCCGCCCGTCTGGCTCAGCCCGACGGAATGGTCCGCCCTGGAGCGCTTCGTTGACGAGGTCCGCGCCCGGCACGGCGATCGCATTCACCGAATGACCCTGTTCGGATCCCGGGCGCGAGGCGAGGGACACGAGGAATCGGACCTCGACGTTGCCGTCACCCTGACGGCCGACGATCACGGCCTTCGCCGCGCGCTCATCGATCTTGCCACGGGCATCTACCTCGATACCGGAATCAAAATCTCGCCGTTGGTCTTGTCGCAGCGGGATTTCGACGCGCTGGCGCAGATGGAACGAGGGATCGCCGTCGCGATTCAACACGAGGGGGTCGACCTGTGAAACCCGACGACACCCGCCAAAACGTCCAACTGGAACAGGAAGCCGGGAACGAGGCCCTGAGCGCCGCGCGAATCCTCGTCGAGAAAGGACTGCTTCGAAGCGCGATGTCCCGGGCCTACTACGCGCTGTTCCACTACGTCAAAGCCTTGCTGTACACCCAGGGACTGGAGCCCCGAACCCACGAGGGGTTGGAGCATCTCTTCGGCCTCCACTGGGTCAAGGCCGGAAAGGTCGACACCGGCAGCGCAAAACTCCTCGCACGCCTGCAGAAGTACCGCGAGCAATCCGACTACGGGATCGTGACGATCTTCACCAGGGACGACGTGGAACAGGAACTCCTGGAGATCGAGCGGTTCCTTCAGGCCGTGCGAAAGCATCTTGCCGGATAGCGGGCCGCCTGAATGATCGGGGCGGCCTCGTGCCTCGGGGACGTTGTAAAGTAATTAACCATTGCTGTCGGCCGATGGCTCTTGACATCGCCTCTTATCTTCGACTACAGTGGCCCCCGATCCAGGTAGCCCATTGTGGGCTTGAAAAGGGAACCCGGTGTCAATCCGGGGCGGTCCCGCCGCTGTAACCGGGGACGATCCCCCTGAAGGACCCACTGGCCGGATGGAATCGGCCGGGAAGGGAGGGGGTAGGACGATCCGGGAGCCAGAAGACCTGCCTGGAGATCTGAGCGATCGGCCCCGCACGAGGGCGTGATCGACCCTTCGGGATGAAGAAGCTGGGTGCAATCCTCGAAGTCGCATCTGTGAGGATTGCCCGTGCGCTTCGCGTCGCTTCTCGTTCGATCCGCGCTGCTGATCATTGCCTGTGTGGGCGCGCCGGCGCCCGCCTCCGCCGAACCCGTCGTCGTTCGCGATGACCTCGGCCGCACCCACGCCTTCGCGGCGCCACCCGAACGTCTCGTCTCCATCTCCCCCGCCCTGACCGAAGCGCTGTTTGCCCTCGGCCTGGACGACGCGGTCGTCGGGGTCTCTGATTTCTGCGACTTTCCCGCGGCGGCGCGGGCCAAGCCCAAGGTCGGCGGCGTGACCCCCAACATCGAGGTCATCGTCGGCCTGCGTCCCGACCTCGTCCTGGGCACGGGCGGCATCGGCATGCGGGAGTTTGCCGCGCGGATGGACCGGCTCGGCATTCCGGCCTTGGGGTTCGAACCGAACTCCATCGACGCCGTGTTCGAACGGATCCTCCGGCTCGGGGAGATCACCGGCCGCCGCGAGCGCGCTCAGAAACTGGTTGAACGTTTGCGAAACCGGCTCGACACCGTCACCGGTCGTCGACCGCCCGGTCTTCCGCCCCGTGTGCTGTACCTCGTCGATGAGGACCCGTACATCACGGTCGGCGCGGGCAGCTTTCTGTACGACGTGCTGATCAAGGCCGGCGCGCAGCCGTTCGACGGGGGAACGACCGCGTACCCGCGAATCGGGATGGAGGCGATCGTCGGATTCGATCCCGAGGTGATGTTCTTCGCGGACGATACGCCGGACGGCGGCGAGCGGCGGCTCCCCGCTTGGCGGCGCTGGAACGCGATCTCCGCGGTTCGATCGGGCCGACTCTACGCGATCCCACGCGGCCTGGTGAATCGTCCCGGTCCGAGAATCGTCGATGCCGTCGAGATGATTGCATCAAAACTTCATGTATCACATGACCTATCCGTTCCCGGACATCCCCCCTTCCCATGAAGCCACTGACTCTTCGGCGCACGGTGATCACCCTCGCGGCCTTATCCGGCCTGCTCGCTGCCACTGCTGTTGGCTCGGCCTTGCTGGGCCCGGAACACATCGGGCTGGGTCGCGCCGTGGCGATCCTGACCGGGCGCGACACTCCCCTCTCCGATTCCGACATCGGCCGGACGATCCTGCTGCACATCCGCCTCCCGCGCATCGTGCTGGCGGCGCTGGTCGGCGCGACCCTGGCCGTGACCGGAGCGGTCCTCCAGTCGATCCTGCGCAACCCGCTCGCCGAACCCCACCTCATCGGCGTCTCGGCGGGCGCGGCGCTGGGCGTGATGATCGCCGGGCTCGTGGAGTTGCCGGGCGCCCTGGTCGGCTTGACGACGACCTCGGTCCTGGCCTTTGGGGGAGGCCTGTCGGCGCTGATCGTCTTGTATCAACTCTCGAAGGTCCAGGGGCGGATCCGGCCGGAAACGCTCGTGCTGGCCGGCGTGATCCTCAACGGCACGTTGACCGCCGGGATCATGGTCTTGACGACCTACCTCGATCCCACCCGGTTCGTCGGCCGCGTGGTGTGGCTGATGGGCAACCTGGGCTCGCTCGACCTGGGCACGCTGTCGCTGATCGGACCGTTCCTGCTCGCCGGGATGGGGCTGCTCTGTCTGCAAGGCCATCGCCTGACCGTCATGACGCTAGGCCCCGACACCGCCCAGTCGCTCGGCATTCGCGCGGAGTTCGTCACCCGCGCCGGGCTGGTGGTGTCCGCCCTGCTCATCGCGGTCGCGGTCTCCGTGAGCGGGATGATCGGCTTCGTCGGCATCGTCATCCCCCACATCCTGCGGCGCCTCATCGGATCGGATTATCGACTGCTCTTGCCCGCGTCGGTCTTGAGCGGCGCCATCTTCCTCATCGTCGCCGACACCGTCGCGCGCGTCGCCCTCTCCCCGACCGAGGTCCCGGTCGGTCTCGTGACGGCGCTCTGCGGGGGGCCGTTCTTTCTCTCGCTGCTGGCCAAGCGGCGGAAGATGGGGGCGGCGTGATCGAGATCAACAACATGACGGTGCGCTACGGGGTGACGGCGGCCCTGGAGGACGTGAGCGTCGAGATCGCGCGCGGCGAGTCCGTGGCCGTCATCGGGCCGAACGGCTCCGGCAAGAGCACGTTCCTGCGCGCGCTCGGAGGGCTCGTCCGCCCCGCCTCCGGATCGATCCTCCTCGACGGGTCGCCCCTGGCCTCGCGGGCGCCGCGCGACCTCGCCCGCCTGGTGGCGTACGTGCCCCAGGACACGGCGGTGCTCTTCGAGTTCTCGGTGCGAGAGATCGTGGCGATGGGGCGGTCGCCGTACCTGTCGGCGTGGGGATTCGAGTCGCGGGACGATCTCGCGGCCATCGACGACGCGATTGCGCTGATGGATTTGGGCGAGCTGGCCGACCGCTCGATCATCGAGGTCTCGGGCGGCGAGCGCCAGCGCGCCATGATCGCCCGTGCGCTCGCCCAGCGGCCGGCCGTGCTGTTGCTCGACGAACCCGCCGCGAACCTCGATCTCAAATACCAGGTCCGTCTGTACGCCCTGCTCGACCGCCTCACGCGCACGCGCGGCCTCACCACGATCATCGTCTCCCACGACCTGAACGCGGTCTCCTCCTGCGACCGTCTCATCGTCCTGCGCGACGGCCGCCTCCACGGCGTGGGCCCGCCGGCGGACGTGCTGACCGAGACCCTGGTCGAGGAGGTCTACGGCTGCCGCGCGTCGATCGACACCCATCCCCGAACTCGCGCGCCGCGCGTGACCCTCGACGGCCGCTTATCGATGCCGTTCAACTGGGAGAAGACATGACGAGGCCGTCGATACGGCTGGGGCTGGGGCTGTCGGTTCTCTTCCATCTGATCGTGGCCATCGCGCTGTTCGCCGCATCGTTCGGCTCATCGCTCGGACCCCCGTCTCAGGTATCCGATCGGGTGATGATGGTGCGCCTCATCGGTGACGACCGTGGAGAGAGAACGGCGAGACCGGAGGAGCGGAACGTGAGTTCCCCTGAACCGTTGGCTCCTCCGCGCAGGATCAAATCCCCCCCTCCCCCTTTGACAAAGGGGGGGCCAGAAGAACACTCCTCGGAACCCACCGCGAGCGTCGCCACGTTCTCGGAAGCTCCGTCCGTCATCGACGGTAACGGCGCATCGACCGGGGAACGGCCCGAACAGAGCGGGGACGACGCGGAAACCCGAGAAGAGGCCTCGCCCGAGGCGGCCCCGGCCACCGGCACCGCCTCGAGGACGTCTACCGCCCGCTCGTCCTGGCCGCGCTCGCCCGGGCGAAGCGCTACCCCCTGCTGGCCAGGCAGCGCGGACTCGAAGGCGTGGTCGAGATCGCGTTCACCATCCACCCCGACGGACGCGTCTCGTCCGCGGAGGTGGTCAACCCCTCGCGCCACCGCCTGCTGGACGCGGCCGCGCTGGGCATGGTCAGCCGCATCGGATCGCTCCCGCCGCCGCCCTCGCCGGCCCCGCTCCGGTTCCCCGCGCGGATCGAATATCGGCTGACCGCGGAGCGAGATGTCATCGAACACACAGGGCCAGCAGTCGCATCATCGTCGTTGTCCATCATCCGCCACAAGGAGTCGTCACCATGACCCGTTCGCATCATGTGCGTGTTCTGTGTCTCGCCGCCGCGCTCGCTTTCGCCTCGCCGGCCGCCGCCCAGGAACTCTTCACCCCCGATCTGATCGTCGAAGGCACGAAGACCGGAACGCCGATCGAGCAGATGACCGGCGCCGTCACGATCATCGACGAGGCGACGATCCGAGCGCTGCGCGTCCCGACCGTCGGCGAGGTCCTGCGGCAGGTCGAGGGGCTGGACGTCGTCCAGTCGGGCGGCCCCGGGGGCCAGACGTCGCTGTTTCTGCGCGGGGGCAACTCTAACCACACCCTGGTCCTCATCGACGGAGTGAAAGTCAACAGCCCGACCACCGGCGCGTTCAACTTCGCGCACCTCACGGTGGATCAGGTCGAACGGGTCGAGGTGCTCCGCGGGTCTCAGAGCCCGCTCTACGGCTCGGAGGCGCTGGCCGGCGTCGTCAACATCATCACCAAGCGGGGCCAGGAGGGCGCGGGCGATCGGCTGACGGTCGAGGGCGGATCGTATCGGACGTGGCGGGAGACGGCGGCCCATTCCGATCGCGGCCCGATCTGGGACGAGACGTTCTCGATCTCCCGCTCGACCGCCCGTGGATTTTCCCAGGCCACCGAGCGCCGCGGCAACGCCGAGCCCGACGGGTATGCCAACACCTCGTTCGCCGCGCGGATGGGGCGCGGCGCGGGGGTCGGAGGCCGGCTTGACCTCACGGTGCGTCTCACCGACGCGACGGCGGATTTCGACGACGCGTACCCGCCCCCGACGTTCGAACTCGCGGACAGCCCCGCCGTGTTGCGGGACAAGGCCGCCGTGCTGGGCCTGACGATGGGGGCGCCGCTCGCCCCGTGGTGGGACCACCGCCTCCTCCTCGGCTGGTCGCGAGACCACCTGACCACGACGGGCGCGGCGTTCGACTCGAATCTCGACGCGCAGTCGCGCCAGGTCGAATGGCGGCACACGCTCTCGGTCGGTCCCGAGAATCTGCTGACCGTCGGCTACGAATACCAGAACCGCCTCGCGGGTCTCCTGTCCGCCGGCGAGCATCGCGTGGTCACCAACGCCGTCTACGTCCAAGATCAGCTCGCCGCGCTCGAGCCGCTTTTCTTCACCGTCGGCGGGCGCACCGACGATTACACGACGTTCGGCCGCCGAAACACGTACAAGCTCGGGGCGACCGTCGCCCCGGAATCGTGGCACGCGCGGCTGTTCGCGAATTACGGGACGGGATTTCGTGCGCCGACGCTGAACGACCTGTACTACCCCGGCTTCTCCAACCCGTCTCTCAAGCCCGAGCGCTCCAAAGGGTATGAAGTCGGTTTCAGCTACGACGCGAAACGCGTCGCCTCGATCGGCGCCACCTATTTCCGAACCAGCTACGACAACCTCATCGCGCCCGACGCCACCTTCACGCCCATCAACGTCAATACCGCCGAGGCCAAGGGCGCGGAAGCGTCGGCGGAACTCCGGGGGAGCAAATCCCGCATCCAGGGGACGTACACCTACACCGGGACGAGGGACGGCTCCACGAACGACCAACTGCTGCGCCGCCCACGGAACAAGGCCGGCGTGGTGCTGGCGTTTCAACCGGACAAGGACGCCGACCTCCGCCTCGACTATCGCTATGTGGGCGAGCGGCGCGACTTCGGCGGCACGCTGCCCTCCTACTCGCTCGTCAATCTGTCGGCCTCCCGGGCTTGGACGCCGGGCGTGACGGGTTTCGTGCGCGTCGAGAACCTCTTCGATCGCGTGTACGAGGAGGTGACCGGCTACGGAACGGCCGGCCGGTCGCTGTACGCGGGGTTGACGGCATCGTTCTAAGGACATCGCCGACGTCGTCATCGACATGCCGGGTAGGGGCGAGGCATGCCTCGCCCCTACAACCTCCGCGAGAGATGTGTTACGTTTGACGTGGTGACACACCCTCTCCCGAAAATCCTGATCCTGGGCTTCGGTGCGCTGGGCGCCGCGTTGGCCCGCCGCCACGGCGCCCGCTACGCGTTTCGCGGCGTCAAACGGACACCGATCGCCTCGCCGCCGTGCCCGGTCGTGACGATGCCGATCGCCGACGACGGGCTCGTTCCCCACCTGGCGTGGGCCGATCACATCGTGTTTTGCCCCGCCCCGGCCGCGTCCAACCCCGAGACCTATCGCGCCACGTACCTCGACAACATGGCCGCGGTCACGGCACGGATGGCCGAGCACGCGATCACCCTGCGCTCGGGCATCCTCATCAGCTCGACCGGCGTCTACCCCGAGTCGGGGGATGCGTCGATCGACGAAACGCGCGATCTCATGGTGGAGACCGAGCGGCAGGGGGTCCTGGTCCAGACCGAGCACGCCCTGATCGACAGCGGCGTGCCCTACGTCATTTTCCGCTGCGGCGGCCTTTACGGCGAACGCCGGGACACCTTTCGGGCGAGACTCGCCGAGGGACGGATCACCACCGCGATGCTCTCCCGCCAATTCGTCCACTTCATTCACATCAACGACGTCTGCGATGCGATCGACCTGGCGATCCGCCGGGGGATCGTGGGAGAGATCTTCAACCTCGTGGACGATTCGCCGATTCGACGGGTCGAGTTCTACCGATTTCTGTCCGCCCTGTACGGCATCCCGATCCCGGACGTCGGCCCCACGCCGGCCGTCGTCCGCGACCGGGTCATCTCCAACGCAAAGGCAAAATCCCGGCTCGGCCTGACGCTCTCGTCGCCCCGGATCACCGACTACCTCCGGGCCTCCGCATCGGCCTCATGAGCGAATCCGGCGCGACAACCGCCGTCGTCCGGCAGTACGAGCGGCTGCTCGCGCGGTTGCGGAGCACGCGGGAGCGGGCCGAGGCCGTCAGCCGCCGGTTCACGCGGTGGCGAATCGCGATCTTCACGGCCGGGGCGCTCGCGGTCTGGGTTGCGGCCTTTCGGGATCCGGCGCACGGCGGGTGGATCCCCCTCGGGATCTTCGGCGCCGCCTTCCTCGCGGTTGCGGGCACCCACGGACGGCTCAAGGCCAGGCTGCGGCGCCTCGACGCCTGGATCGCGCTCAAACGAACCCACCTCGCCCGCGTCCGGCTGGAGTGGTCGGCGATCCCGGACGCGGCTCACGTCGTGCCGGAGGGCCACCCCTACGCCGTCGACCTGGACATCGTCGGTCCCCGCTCCCTGCTGCGTTGGCTGGACACCACGATCTCGACCGCGGGGCGGGCTGAATTGGCGCGATGGTTGCTGTCTCCCGACGCGGAGGGCTTCGACGCCCGCCGGCGGATGATCCGCGAGTTGCAGCCGCGCCGGCTCTTCCGCGACCGGCTTATCCTCCAGGCCCGGCTCGCCTCCGCCGCGCCGCTCGACGGCGAACGGGTCGTTCGCGCCCTGACCCGCGGCGAGCCGCC
>MHEO01000081.1:28133-58053 GCA_001803875.1 Nitrospirae bacterium RIFCSPHIGHO2_01_FULL_66_17
TGCCCGGCTACTGGATTCTGTCGCTCATCGTCTACGTCGGCATCTTCTGGTGGGCGGGGCCGCGGCTGGCGTCGGCCTTTGATCAGGCCGTCGACCTGGAGACCGACCTTGCCCCGCTCGCCGGGGTGTTCGCGGTCGTAGAACGACGCGTCCACCACTCGACCCCCGAGTTGGCGGCCGTCCTCGCACCGTTCATGGCGACGTCCTCCAAGCCCTCGACGGCAACCCGGCGTCTCGCGCGTCTCGTCGCCGCGCTGAACGTCCGCGCCCACCCCCTGGCCCACTTCGCGGTCAATCTGATCGTCCCGTGGGATCTCTGGTTCGCCGAACGCTTCCGGCTCCTTCACCGCGAGATCGCGGATCGCTTGCCGGTGTGGATCGACCGCCTCGCGCGCGTCGAGGCCGCCGCGGCGCTCGCGCACTGCGCCGACACGCATCCGGATTGGGTCTATCCCCGTATCGAGATCCAATCCGGTTCGGGCGAGGTCCGCGTCGACGTGAACGCCCTCGGCCATCCGCTGCTGCCGGCCGCCAGCCGGGTGACCAACGACTTCACCCTGGCCGGCCTCGGCGCCACGGCGATCATCACGGGGTCGAACATGTCGGGCAAGAGCACGTTTCTCCGAACGCTCGGCGTCAACCTGTGCCTCGCCGAAGCCGGCGGCTCTGTGTGCGCGAAGGGCTGGAGGTCGCCGTGGATGCGGTTGTACTGCTGCATCCGGGTAGAGGACTCGCTGGACGGCGGCATTTCGTACTTTTACGCCGAGGTCAAACGTTTAAAGCGCCTGCTCGACGCGGCACGCGAGGTCGAGCGACCGCCGGTCTTCTTCCTGATCGACGAGATCTTCCGCGGCACGAACAACCGCGAGCGCCTGATCGGCAGCCGCCACTACGTCCGCGCCCTCGGCGAGAGCCACGGCCTGGGCCTGGTGAGCACGCATGATTTGGAGCTGGTCAAACTGGAAGGAGAGAGCGACCGGATCACGACCCACCACTTCCGCGAAACGGTGGACGAGGGCGGCCTGGCCTTCGACTACCGCCTGCGCCCCGGCCCCTGCCCCACGACGAACGCGCTGAAGATCATGGCACGAGAAGGCCTGCCGGTTCCGGAGGAGTCGGATCCGCCTTCAATTCGCTCGTGACGCACGTAAAAAAAACGGGGCGACCGGCCGGTCGCCCCGCGAGATTGCAGATCAGCGTGTGGTGCTTACGTCCCCATCTCCCACGACGCCAGGTACTTCTCCTGTTCCTTGGTCAGCTTGTCGATCGTGATCCCCATGCCATCAAGCTTCAGGCGCGCGATCTCGGAATCGATCTCGGCCGGCACCGGGTAGACGTCCTTCTTGAGTTTCTTCCCCTGCTTGACGACGTACTCGGCGGAGAGGGCCTGGTTGGCGAAGCTCATGTCCATCACGCTGGCGGGGTGGCCCTCGGCGGACGCGAGGTTGATCAGGCGGCCCTCGCCCAGCAGGTTGATCCGGCGGCCGTCCGATAAGCTGTATTCCTCGACGAAATCGCGGATGGTGCGCTTGCGCTTGGACAGCCGCTCCAACGCCGGGATGTCGATCTCGACGTTGAAGTGCCCGGAGTTGGCGATGATCGCGCCGTCCTTCATCGCCTCGAAGTGCTCTTTGCGGATGACCTTGACGTCGCCGGTCACCGTGCAGAAGAAGTCGCCGATCGCGGCGGCGTCGGCCATCGGCATGACGCGGTAGCCGTCCATCACGGCCTCGATCGCCTTGAGCGGGTCGATTTCGGTGACGACGACGTTCGCGCCCAGGCCGTGCGCGCGCATCGCCAGGCCGCGCCCGCACCAGCCATAGCCCGCGACCACGAAGACCGAACCGGCCAAGAGCCGATTGGTGGCGCGCAGGATGCCGTCGATCGTGCTCTGGCCCGTGCCGTAGCGGTTATCGAAGAAGTGCTTGGTTTTGGCGTCGTTGACCGAGATGACGGGAAACTTGAGCACGCCTTCCTTCGCCATGCTGCGCAGCCG
This sequence comes from Nitrospirae bacterium RIFCSPHIGHO2_01_FULL_66_17, assembly GCA_001803875.1. Classification (GTDB taxonomy): domain Bacteria; phylum Nitrospirota; class Nitrospiria; order 2-01-FULL-66-17; family 2-01-FULL-66-17; genus 2-01-FULL-66-17. The sequence continues at coordinate 30,130 of MHEO01000081.1, forward strand.
GATCACGCCGGTCGTCGTCTCCTCGGTGCCGCCCACCACGTCCTTCGCCATGTGGCTCCAGTCGCCGTGGAGCTGGGACACGAGATCGGCGCCGTCGTCCATCGTCACCGCCGGACGGTGCGCCAGCGCGGCCTGCAGGTGTTTGTAATACGTCTTGTTGTCCTCGCCCTTGATCGCAAAGACCGGGATGCCCGCGTGCTTGACCAGCGAGGCCGCGACGTCGTCCTGGGTGGAGAGCGGGTTCGACGCGCAGAGCGCGATGTCGGCGCCGCCGGCCTTGAGCGTCTCCATCAGGGTCGCCGTCTCCGTGGTGACGTGCAGGCACGCGGCCACGCGCACGCCGGCGAGCGGGCGCTCCTTCTTGAACCGCTTGCGGATCAACCGCAAGACCGGCATGTTCTGCTCCGCCCATTCGATGCGCAACCGACCCTTGTCGGCCAATTCGATGTCTTTGATGTCGTAATCCATGTGGCTCCTCGTAGTCCGTCGTGTCCTTACAATCCGGCTTCTTTTTTGATCGTCTCGGCCAGGTCGGTGCGTTCCCAGGTGAACTCGGGTTCCTGGCGGCCGAAGTGGCCGTATGCCGCCGTCTTCTTATAGATGGGACGCCGCAGCTTCAAGTGATCGATCATGCCCTTCGGCGTCATCGGGAAATGCGCCCGGACCAGCTTGATCATCTTCTCCTGCGGAATCTTGCCCGTCTTGAAGGTGTCCACCAGAATCGACACCGGATCCGGCACGCCGATCGCGTAGGCGAGCTGCACCTCGCACTTGTCGCACAGGCCCGCTGCGACCAGATTCTTCGCGATGTAGCGCGCCATGTACGAGGCCGAGCGGTCCACCTTGCTCGGATCCTTCCCGGAAAACGCGCCGCCGCCGTGGCTTCCGACGCCGCCGTAGGTGTCCACGATGATCTTGCGCCCCGTAACGCCTGTGTCGCCCTGGGGCCCCCCGACGACGAATCGGCCCGTGGGGTTGACGTGATACGTGATCCGCTCCTCGTCGAGCAGCGCCTTGGGAATGATGGGCTTGATGACCTTCTCGATGATATCCTCGCGGATTTCCTTCAGCGCCACGTCCGGGCTGTGCTGGGTCGAGATCACCACGGTCTCGACGCACGACGGCTTGCCGTCCTTGTACTCGATCGTGACCTGGGACTTCCCGTCTGGCCGGAGATAGGGCAGGATTTCCTTGCGGCGCATCTCGGTGAGCCGGCGCGTCAGCTTGTGGGCAAGAAGGATGGGCATCGGCATGAGCTCGGGCGTCTCGTTGGTCGCGTAGCCGAACATCAGCCCCTGATCCCCCGCCCCTCCCGTGTCCACTCCCATGGCGATGTCCGGCGACTGCGAGTGGATGGACGTGATCACCGAACAGGTTTCGTAATCGAACCCGTACTTCGCCCGGGTATAGCCGATGTCCCTGATCGTCTCACGGACGATGTCCGGGATCTCGACGTACACGTCGGTCGTGATCTCGCCCGCCACGAAGGCCAGGCCGGTCGTCACCAGCGTCTCGCACGCCACCCGGCACATCGGGTCCTCGGCGATGATGGCATCCAGAATGGCATCGGAAATTTGGTCTGCAATCTTGTCGGGATGACCCTCGGTCACCGACTCCGACGTGAAGAGGAAATTGACACGACTCATGCCTTGCCTCCTTGGAACGAACACATCGTGGCGGAAAAAAGTGGCTCCATGATACGCAAAAGCGACGACGTTGCGCAAGCAAAAAGTTCCGCGGATCGCCGGCACTGGAGCACTGACCCGTTACGGCCCGCATTCATTCCGCCGGCGGCGTTTGAAATTTCGCCGTCATTCTGGCATGATCCGCCGCATGCCTCTGGCCGCAATCGCCGTCCTCCACGCCGGCACGCTCATCCTGTACTTCGCCAGCGCCTTTCTGTACCTCGTCGACTTGAATCGCCGCGGCCGCACGCTCGTATGGGCGCGGTCGCTCGTCATCGCCGCGTTCGGCTTCAACAGCCTCATCTTCCTGCTCGACCTGGCGCTGAAAGGCGGATTTCCCGCGATCGGCCTCCGGGAAGGGTTCGCGCTCCTCGCGTGGGCGCTGGCCCTGCTGTTCATCCTGATCGAGTGGGCGTACGGCATCAGCAGCCTGGGCGCGTTCGTGGTCCCGGTCATCTTTTTCTCGGCCGCCGCCGCGTCGATCTTCCACCCCGGCGGGGGGGAGGTGGCCAGGGAGCAGTGGAACCTCTGGCTCAATCTGCACATCGCGCTCGTCTTCCTGGGCCACGCCGCGTTCGCGCTCGCGGCCACCCTCGGCGTGATGTACCTCGTCCAGGAGAAGCACCTCAAGCAAAAGCGCTTCACCCCGCTGTTTTTCCGCCTGGGCGCGGTGGGGGAACTCGACACGGTGCTGTACCGCACGATCGTGCTGGGCTTTCCGCTGCTGACGCTCGGAATCTTGAGCGGCGCCGTGTACTCGAGAATCGAACGCGGCGTCTTCTGGGCGTTCACTCCGAAAGAGCTGTGGTCGCTCGCGGCGTGGGCAATCTACGCCGTGCTCCTGTATGGCCACCGCGCCTACGGCTGGCACGGGCGGAAGGCCGCGTTCTTCGCCATCGCGGGATTCATCGCCTATCTCCTCGCGTACCTCGGTCTCAAACTCGCGTCCTGGGCCGTCGGAACCGGCTAGAAACCCGTCCGAGTATGGGTGGTGGAGCCTGTTCAGGAATGGTCAGATGCAAGGCGGAGCAAGGAATCCCCCCGGAGCGTACTGGGTCGTACGTGAGGAGGGATTCCGCAGCGACAACGCCGCAGATGGCCATTCATGGACAGGCTCCTAAACGCGAAGAGGGGCGCGGCAGGCCGCGCCCCTCCCGATAGTCGCCCAGGGGATTATCCCCTAAGAGTCTGAAGCTTCTTGAGCCGCTCCGGGTAGCGGAGCTTCTTCAGCGCCTGACTTTCGATCTGCCGCACGCGCTCGCGGGTGATGCCCATCACGGTCCCGATCTCTTCCAGCGTCGATTCCTTGGCCCCGCCCAGGCCGAAGCGCATCTTGATGACCAACGCTTCCTTCGGCGTCAGGGTGTCGAGGATGTCGGCCAGCCGCTGCGAGACCTCGGTGGTCAGCACGCGATCGTAGGGCGACGGCGAGACTTCGTCGCGGATCAGATCCTGCAACTGAAGCTCTTCCCCGCCGACCGGGTCCTGCAACCCGAGCGGCTCCTGGACGACCCGGAGAATCTCCTCGACCTTCTTCGCGGGAATGCCCGTGCGCTTCGCGATTTCCTTCGAGGTGGGCGCGCGCGACAATTCCTGCTTGAGCGCCTGCAGCGCCGTGAGAATCTTGTGGAACGCCTCGGTCAGGTGGACCGGGATGCGGATCGTCCGCGACTGATCGGCCAGGGCGCGGGTGATACCCTGCCGGATCCACCACGTGGCGTACGTGCTGAATTTGAACCCCTTCTCGTACTTGAACCGCGTGATCGCCCGCATGAGACCCATGTTGCCCTCCTGGATCAAGTCCAGGAGCGCCAGGCCCCGGCCCATATACCGCTTGGCGATACTGATGACCAGCTTGAGGTTGGCCTCGACGAGCTCCTTCGTCGCCTGGGTGATGATGGCCTCGCCGCGGACGACCTGCGCGTCCCACCGGCGCAGAGTTTTGACGTCCACCCCGGCCGTCCGGCACCGCCGTTCCCACCGCTCGCGGACCGGCGCGTCCTTGGCGTCTTTCCCGGCCGTCAGGCCGACCAGGGTCCGGATCAGCGCGACCAGCGGCTTCTGGGCCGACGGGACCGCGGCGGAAATCGACTCCGCGACCGTCACGAGCCGCGCGTCGTCCTCCGGCGTGAAGAACCGCTTGAGCTGCTCGAGCGCCTCCCCGTCCTTCGGACGGATCTCGTGGATCACCTCGGCCAGGAGTTGGAGTCCCCGCTCGAGCCGCTTAAACGTGAGCGTCTCGGCCTCCTTCGTCAGGAGCTCCTTCTTCCCCATCGTCCGGAAGTACACCCAGATGAGGTCTTCGGTGGTCTCCTGCTCCTGAGTCTCGGCTTCCGGTTCCTTTTCCTCGGGCTCGGCGTCCGCCGGCGTGGGGGCGCCCACCGAAACCCTCACGAGGTCCTGGGACATCTCATCCAGCTCAACGTCGTCCTTCACTGGGGCCGCCTCGGCCACCGTCCCGATATCCTTTGTCGATGACACCAACATGGTTGTCTCCCGTTAACGTCTCTCTCCTGTCGCGTACATCGAGGGAACGCCGCAACGCGTGACGGCAACCCCCAGCGCGCGGGCCTCCCTGGTCCGCTCGGCTTCGGCTCGCGGTGAAGAGTGAGCGCTACAGCTGTACGTTGGACAGGAGGTTACTATTGTAGCAACCGACGAGGGGGGTCTGCAAGAGAAAAAATAAGAAGGAAAAACAATGACTTCACTGCAAAAGACGTTTTTTAAGCTCTCGAACCTCCTGCTCCAGGGCCTCCAGTCGTTCATTGACCGGATCGGGCAACTGGGTGTGGTTCAGGGTGGTCTCCGGGGCGTCGACCTCGCTTTTGATGACCCTTCCCGGCACGCCGACCACCGTGGAATGCGCGGGCACGGGCCGCAGGACCACCGAATTGGCGCCGATTTTGACGTGGTCGCCGATCACGATCGGCCCCAACACCTTGGCGCCGGCCCCCACCACGACGTGGTTGCCCAGCGTCGGGTGGCGTTTGCCGCGCTCCTTGCCGGTTCCCCCCAGCGTCACCCCTTGGAAGACGATCACGTTCTCCCCGATCTCGCTCGTTTCGCCGATCACCACCCCCATGCCGTGGTCGATGAAAAAGCCGGGGCCGATCCGCGCGGCGGGATGGATCTCCACGCCCGTCAGAAACCGCCCGATCTGCGACAGCCACCGCGGAATCAACCGAAGGCCGAGGCGCCAGAGCCCATGCGACACGCGGTGCAACAGAATCGCGTGAAATCCAGAATAGGTCAGCAGGACCTCGATCAGGCCGGTCGCGGCGGGGTCCCGCTCGAAGACCGCCGCCAGATCGCGCTTCACCACGCTCCACATCACGGGGCGTCCACCCGCTCAAGGAGGCACACCGCCTGGGCGGCAATCCCCTCGCCGCGCCCCAGACTGCCCAGTCGCTCGTGCGTCGTGGCCTTGACGCTCACCCCCGACTCCGGCAGCCGAAGCGCCTTGCCGATCGCGGCGCGCATCCCCGGCACGAACGGGGCCAACCTCGGCGCCTCGGCGATCACCACGGCGTCGACGTTGACCACGCGCCAGCCCGACTCCTCCACGAGGTTCGCGACGGCCTCCAGCAGCCGGACGCTCGACGCGTCCCGGTAGCGGGGATCGGTGTCGGGAAAATGCCGCCCCAGATCGCCCTGCGCCGCCGCCCCCAGGACCGCGTCGCCGATCGCGTGCAGCAGGACGTCGGCGTCCGAATGGCCGTCCAGACCGCGATCGAACGGAATCGAGATCCCGCCGATGATCAGCGGTCGCCCGGCCACGAGGGGATGGACGTCGTATCCGATGCCGACCCGCATCATCGCGCGGACACCGTCACCGCCCCGGCTCGCCGACGGCGACGACGTCCTCCGCGACGCGGAGATCCCCGGCCCTCGTGATCTTCAGATTCGAGGGGTCGCCCTCGACCAAGGTGACGGGATGCCCGAGTCGCTCGACGAGGCTCGCGTCGTCGGTGCCGAGAAACCCGTCGGCGGCGGCCCGCGCGCACGCCTCGACGATCAGGTCGCGTCGAAAGGCCTGGGGCGTCTGCGCCGCCCAGAGCCCCTCGCGCTCGACCGTCGCGAGACCGCGCCCGTCGGGCGAACGCCGCTTGAGCGTGTCGACCACGGGGAGCGCCGCGATCGCCGCGCCCGACGACTCGGCCGCGGCCAGGACCCGGCGGATCAGCCCGGCGGTGACGAAAGGACGGGCGGCATCGTGGATGACGACGATCGACGCGTCGGCCCCCAGGGCGCGCAGCCCGGCGGCCACCGACGCCTGACGCGACGCGCCGCCGGCCACGATCCGGGTCGCCTTGGACACCCCGTACCGCGCCACGATCTCATCCCGGCACGAGGTTTCCTCCCCGGCGGGCACGACGACCACGATCGCGTCGATGTCATCGCTGGATTGAAACACGGCGAGGGTTCTGGCCAGCATCGGCACGCCGGCCAGCGGGAGAAACTGCTTGGGTCGGGCCCCGCCGATCCGCGTCCCGCGGCCGGCTGCGGGGATGAGCGCGGTGACGCTCACCGGGCGGAGGACCGACGGTCAGCCACGGCCGCCCGCCGCCTCGGCCCGATCGGGCTCTTCGCGCAGCCGGGTGAAGATCATCCGGCCCGCCGTCGTCTGCAAGACGCTGGTGACCACCGCGTCCACGGTGCGCCCGATGAACTTCTTGCCCTCGTCGACCACGATCATCGTGCCGTCATCCAGATACGCCACGCCCTGGCCGGCTTCCTTCCCCTCCCGCAACACGAAGACGCGCATCGACTCGCCGGGCAGGACCACCGGCCGCAACGCGTTGCTCAGCTCGTTGATGTTGAGCACCCGCACGCCCTGCAGCTCGGCCACCTTGTTGAGATTCAGGTCGTTGGTCACGATCTTGGCCCCCTGCCTCTTGGCCAGGGCGACCAGCTTCGCGTCGACGTCCTTGATCTGCGGAAAGTCCTCCTCCACGATGTGCACGGTGAGGTCCGGCATGTTCTGAATCCGGTGCAGGATGTCGAGCCCCCGGCGCCCCCGCGCGCGTTTGAGCGAATCCGACGAATCGGCGATGTGCTGGAGTTCGTGCAGAATGAATTGCGGGATCACAAACACGCCCTCGAGAAACCCCGTCTCGCACAAGTCCGCGATCCGGCCGTCGATGATGACGCTGGTGTCGAGCAGCTTGCGCCCCGACGTCCCCCCCGCCGCGGCCGCCGCGGTTCCCGCGCGCGGCTCCGCCTCGCCCCACGCGTCGCCGGCCGCCGAGCCGAACCGCCACCCCAGGTATCCCAGCGCGATCAGCACGCCCGCCGGCCAGAATCGCGACGCGGTCTCGCCGATCGTCACCACGTCGCTGGCCCAGACGACGACCCCGGCCGCGCCCAGCCCCGCCGCGAACCCCAGCACGCCGCCCGCCACGCGCCGCCACGGCCACGCGTCGGCGAGCACGTCCAGGGCGAGCGGCACCGCGGCAAGCCCCAGGCCGATCAGCAGGCCGACGACCAGGCGGGCTGACTCCGACGCCCCCGCGTCGGGCGCGAACGTCACGCCCAGCGACAGCGCCACAACCAGCAGAATGATCCGCGCGCCCCACATGCGTCGACCGACCTCCATCCCTCTACGGCGTGATGGTGATGAACAGCGTCTGCCCCTGACGGTTGATCAGCAGCAGGATCGACTCGTCCTTGCCGAGCCCCCGGGCGATGCGCTGAAACTCCTTCACGTCGGGCACCGCCCGGCGATTGATTTCAAGGATCAGATCGCCCCGCTGCACGCCGGCATCCTCGGCGGCGCTTCCCGGCTCCACCCGCGTGACCACCACGCCCTCTTCCTCGCTCGGCAGACCGAACCGCTGCGCGAACTCCGGGCTGATGTCGTGCACGGTCAGACCGGCCAGTCCCCCGCCGGCCTGCGCGCCCTCCTCGTCGGGCTCCCCACCCTTCGCGAGGTCCTTCGGCTGTTCACCGATCGTCACGTCGAACAGCTGTTCCTTCTTGTCGCGGATCGCCTTGAGCTGGACCTTCGCGCCGACCTCCAACCCCGCCACGACGTTCCGCAAGTGGACGGCGTTCTCCATGGGCTTCCGGTCGATCTCGATGATCACGTCGCCGCGCTTGACCCCCGCCTTCTCCGCCGGGCTCCCCTCCAAGATGTCGCTCACCAGGGCGCCCCGGGCCGCCTTCAGTCCGAACTGCTTGGCGAGTTCGGGACTGACCTCCTGAATCGTCACGCCCAGCCAGCCGCGCACCACCCTCCCCTTGCTGATCAGGCTGTCGATCACGGTCTTGGCCATCTTGCTCGGGACGGCGAACCCGATGCCCATATAGCCGCCGCTGCGCGTGAAGATCGCGGTATTGATGCCGATGAGCTCCCCTTTGACGTTGACCAGCGCCCCGCCCGAGTTCCCGGGGTTGATCGCGGCGTCGGTCTGGATGAAATCCTCGTAATCGGCGATCCCCACGTTCGCCCGCCCCACGGCGCTGACGATGCCCATCGTGATGGTCTGATTCAACCCAAAGGGATTCCCCACCGCGAGGACGTATTCGCCGACCTCCAGCCGCGTGGAATCGCCCCACGGAATCGTGGGCAGATTGGACGCCGGGATTTTGATCACCGCCAGATCCGACTTGGGGTCGGTGCCCACCAGTTTGCCCTTGAACTCCCGCTTGTCGGACAGAACGACCTTGATCTCGTCGGCCTTGGCGATCACGTGGTTGTTCGTCACGATGTACCCGCCGTCGATGATCACACCCGAGCCGAGGCTCTGCTCCTTGCGCTGTCGGGGCGCTTCGAATTGACGGTAGAACTCGTCCCCGAAGAACCGGCGGAAGAACGGGTCCTCAAAAAACGGGTTCGTCGGCGCGCCGCCCTCCTCGCCCTTGATCAGGCGCGTGGTCGAGATGTTGACCACCGCCGGCTTGACCGCCTTCGAGACCTCGACGAAGTTCGGCGCCGCGCCCAGCAGGGCCGGCCGTTCGGCGGGTTTGGATTCGTTCTGGGCCCGACTGGACGGCAACCAGCCGAGATCCGAGGCGAGAGTGAACCCGAGCACCATGCCGGCGCCGATCAACATCAACGCGAGAAATATCCCGCGGACGCCGTTCCCTGGCTTCCGATCATCCATCAGGCATCCTTTCGAGTGCGCTCAGTACGATGAAGAGATTATACGACGCGGTTTTTCCGAATGCAAAGCAGACGTTGAAGCTCCCTGCAGCACGCTGCGGGGAATGTACTCGCAATGCACGTTCAGCGGCCGTCGCCGGCCGACTCGACCGCGCGGAAACCCGCGAGGTGGATCGCGCGACGGATCCGCTCGGGCGTCGCGGCGGGCCCTTCGAGGTCCACGTCGGCCGATCGCGACGCCAGATCGACCCGGACCGCCGTGACGCCGTCCAGCCGGCCGATCGCCCGTTCCGCCGCGCGCGCGCAGTACGAGCAGGTCATGCCGTCGATCACCACGTGGAGGCGCCTCGCGCCCACGACCGCCGGCGCGCCGGGGGCGCCGCGGTCGGCCGCGTCGGCCGCCGGATGATGGCTGTGTTCCGTGTCGAGGACCGAGGGGTGCTCGTGCTGATGGAGAATGTCGCCGTGCTGGTGGGAATGTTCGTGGCTCTGCGGCTCGCCCGCCGCCTCGGACACGGGCGGGCGCACCCACCAGCGGCGCAGGGAGTCGTACCCGAGCGCCAACATGAACACGGCCGACGCGAACAGGACGATCGTCGCCCCGGACGAGGCGTTCGCATGGAAACTCCAATACATCCCACCCACCCCGCAGAAGACACCGATCCCGATCGCCCCGAAGACCAGCCGGTGGAAACTGTTGGTCAACATCCGGGCCGTCGCCGCGGGAATGACGATCGCCGCGACCATCAACATGACGCCGAGCACCTGCATCGACACGACCACCGTCGCCGCCAACACCAGGGCAAACGCCGTGTCGACCCATTCGACCGGCACGCCGTACACCTTGGCCACCTCGGGGTCGAACGTCGTGAAAAGGATCTGCTTGTAGAGCACAAAGATGACGAGCCCGGAAACGAGGAGCACGCCGGCGATGACGATCAAGTCGTCCGTCGTCACTCCCAGGATGTTGCCGAACAGGGCCGCTTCGAAATTTCGGGTGAACTTGCGCACGCGGCTGATGAGCACCACCCCCACCGCGAAGCTCGCCGTGGTCACGATACCGATCACCGCGTCGGCGCCGATCTTCTTGCGCTTCGAGATGGAGTTGATGAGCAGCGCGGAGAGGAACCCCCACAGACCCGCCCCGACGTAGAAGTTCCAGTTCATCACGTAGCTGACCACCGCGCCGCCGAAGACCGAGTGCGAGAGCCCGTGGCCGATGTAACTCATGTTGCGCAGGACGATGTACACGCCGATCAGGCCGCAGATGGCGCCGGTCATCGCCGCCGCCAGCAACCCGTGGCGGAAGAACTCGTACTGGAACGGTTCAAACAGGGTCTCGATCATCCGCCTCCTGCCGCGCGGCGCGCGGAGCGTAGCCGGGCCCCACGTCCGGGCTGTCGGCAATCAGCAACAGCCCGTCCTGTCGGACCACCACCATTTCGGAATTATACGTGCGGCTCAGGATCGCCGAGGTGAACACCTCCTGGGGATCGCCCTGCGCCACGATGTGCCGATTGAAGCAGATCACCCAGGGAAGGTGACGCGCCACGCTGTTGAGGTCGTGGGTGGTCAGGATGATCGTGATCCCTTCCCGGTTCAGTTGGGAGAGCAGGTGGAGGATGTGATGCTGGGTCTTGAGATCGACCCCCGACGTGGGTTCATCCAGGATAAGCAGACGCGGCCGACTGATCAGCGCGCGGGCGAGGAACACGCGCTGCTGTTCGCCGCCCGAGAGCGCCCGGATCTGGCGATCGGCGTACTGCCGGATGCCCAGGTGATCGAGGAGATCGAGCGCGATCCGCCGGTCCTCGCGGCTGGGCCACGGCAACCAGCCCGCCTCCCGGTGCCGCCCCATCAGGACGACCTGTTCGACCGTCACCGGAAAATTCCAGTTGACGGTCTCGACCTGCGGCACGTACCCCACCCCGCGGACCGTGCGGCCCTTCACGAGCTGCCCGCCCACCGCCACCGAGCCGGCCGTCGCGCCCACGACGCCCAGGATGACCTTGAGCAGCGTCGTCTTCCCGGATCCGCTGGGACCGACGATGCCGGTGTAGAGCCCCGACGGGATCGAGAGGTCGAGGCCCTCGAACACGATTTTGTCGTCGTAGCCGCTGGTGACGCCGTCAAACCGCACGATCGGCGGAGCCGACCGGTCCGGGAGAGGCGCTACCCGATCATCGTTCACGATCGACCATGCTGTCTTGCCGTGCAGGCTCACACGAGCCGTCCCGGTCTCGCGTCGACGTCATCGACCGTCTGTCTCCATTTCTTTCTCGTCAGCCGCCCACTCCGTCCGAAACGGACGGTCTCTCACCGTATCAGACGCCACGAAAAGCTGTCAAGCCGCAGTGCGCGGCTCGCGGGCGGGGCGGGCGCATCTCGTGTCTGATGGGACCCGCGACGTCGTTGTCGAATCGGTGTGCAAATTTGTTATAATGATCGGGCGATTTCCGGGCGACACGCAACTCCTGGCGCAACACCGATGCGGGAATGATCGAAGACATTCGCCTCCACGGGCAAGTGACGCCGATGGTCGAGTATTTCGCGACCATCGCGGGACGCGCGGTGGGGCACCAGTTCTTCTACGAGCCCTCTCCCGACGGGCGGCCGGGCACCATCCGGTTTTTCGCCGCCGGCCACGAATTCCTGATCGGCCACGAGGGCCTGAGCTACAAAGGCAACGGGGGGAGCTTCTGTCGGTATATGTTCGGCGTCAATCTCCCGCTCAAGGATCTGGTCAAGAAGGAGGTCGTCAACCGCCTGGTCCTCAACGGCGCGATCCTCGACCCGACCGGCCAGTCCATCCGGTTCACCGACCAGACCGACCGCCGCGAATCCTACGAAGAGGTCTTTCGGAGCGGCAACGCCCTGTGCAACTACTATTTCTTCGTCCAACTCCCGGATCAATCGCCGCTGCACAAGCAGCAGGAATGGTTGCTGCGTCTGATCGGGCGAACCGTGAAGCACTCGCCCCACATCGCCGCGCAGGAGGACGTCCAGATCGTCCGCAGCCTGTACGACGCGCTCAAGGAGCCGCGGGCCGTCGTGTACCTGTTCAAGCTGACCCACCGCGGTCACGCGGCGTATTATCAGCACTACGAGCAGGTCTACACCTCGCGGATGCACAACGAGGAGAGCGCGCTCCACCGCCTCGACGAGATCGCCCGCGAGCACCGGATCGACCTCTACCAGCAGACCCGGATGCAGATCGACGTGGTCTACCAGTACCCGGACAACAAGCGGTTGATCGACGACTACAAGGACCTCCTGACCGAGATGCTCGCGGATCCCAGCGCCGCCCAGGCCATTCTCACCAAACTCAACCGCCTCCGGACCCTCAGCGTCCGCCACGCCATTCCGCTCGAGGTCTTTCACACGCTCGACGGCATCTTTCTCAAGGACAAGACCGTCGAGCGGTTCGAGGAACCGGAACATCTCGCCGCCGCGCGCAACATCCTCGAGAGCCTCTTCCTCCAGACCGGCGAGACCGACGGCACGGTGCTGAAGGAGGAGCTGGCCACCCTGCTGCGCGCCAAACGTCAGGCCATCGAGCGGCGCGATTTCGCCTTCGACGCCCTCCTGCTCGACGTCGGGAAGAACTGCGACGAGTACGCCTCCCAATCGGGCGACTCGCGCATTCTGGAGCGCTTCAGCCTCATCGTCACGTGCTTCGACCGCTTCGACGCCACGTACACCTACCTCAACCAGATGGTGTTCATGGACGACGACAAGACGACCGAGACCATCCTCAAGACGATCCACGCCAACAAGAAGATTTTCGACGACCTCGCGCCAAAGCTGTTCAAGGAGCTCTTCATCGATTCGATCGTCAAGGACCGCTACCTCACCGACTTCGGGCGGCGCAAGATCTTCATCGTCTTCCAGGGGCTCAAGGAGGTCGACGACCACCGTCTCACGCTGCAGGAGGTCACCAACCAGGTCCGGCAGGTCAACACCGAGGCGCTGATCTATCGCCAGACGCATCACCAATTGAAGCGCTACCTCAAGCAATTCATCAAACCGGCCCAGCCCGAGGAGCTGACGCACCTCCGGGATCAGCTCTCCCAGGAACTCCAGCGCAAGGGGCTGATCCCCGCGCCGATTCCGGAGGCCGTCTTTCACAAGATCGTTCGGGACCTGAACCGGGAAGCCATCTACTTTTACGAGGTGTTGCCGACGCTCGTTGCCTCACCGGGCGGCGCGGAGGGGCGTCGCGACGCGTACCTGACGTCGAGCGGCGTCGATCGCTACGACCTGGAAGAACTGGAACGCGAATATTTTCAGCACCACCGGCTCGATGAGACGCTGCTGCAGACGCTCCAACGGTAGGACGCCGCGTCGGCGCCGGACATCCATCCCTCACACAAGGAGTCGCACCATGTCGGCCACCCCTGTTCTCGCCCCCGCTCCTCGCCGCGCCGTCACGATCGCCGTGGCGAGCCTGGTGTGTTCCCTCCTTCTGCTGGGGCCGAGCCCCGGCCTCGCCAAGGAGCTGCCCGGTCTGAAGGCGCTCACCGAGTTTCAAGACGTGTTCGTGGACATCGCCGAGCACGTCAAGCCGGCGGTGGTCAACATCTCGACCGGCGGAACGCCCGCCGCCCCCCGCCCGGGGGGGGAGCGCTTTCGGCAACGCCCGGACTCGCCGAGCAGCGGCTCCGGCGTGATCATCGACAAGGAGGGCTACATCGTCACGAACAACCACGTGGTCGGCGACGCCGCCGAGGTCGAAGTCCGTCTGCTGGACAAGCGGAAGTTCACCGGCAAGGTCGTCGGCCGCGATCCCGACACCGATCTGGCGGTGGTGAAAATCACCTCGAAGACGCCGCTGCCCACGGTGCCGATGGGCGACTCCAGCCAGGTCAAGGTGGGACAGTGGGTCATCGCGGTGGGCAACCCGTTCGGCCTGGAGAGCACGCTCACGGTCGGCGTGGTGAGCGCGCTCAAGCGGGAGAACGTCAACCTCTCCCGCTACGAGGAGTTCATCCAGACCGACGCGTCGATCAACCCGGGCAACAGCGGCGGGCCGCTGTTCAACATCCGCGGCGAAATCATCGGGATCAACACCGCGATCATCAATTTCGCGCAAGGCATCGGCTTCGCCATCCCCTCGAAGATGGTGCAAGAGGTGGTGCCGCAGCTCATCGCGAAGGGGAAGGTCAGCCGCGGGTGGCTGGGGGTGGGGATTCAGTCCGTGACCGAGGAGTTGGCGACCCAGTTTCACCTGGAGCGCGAGGAGGGGGTCCTGGTCAACGAGGTCTTCGAGGGCGAGCCGGCGCAGAAGGCGGGCATCCAGGCCGGGGATATCATCCTGTCGGTCGACAACGCCGCCGTGGACACCCCCACCAGCCTGGCCAAGGCGGTGGCCGGCCTGACCCCCGGCAAGCCCGCCGTGCTCAAGATCCTGCGCAACGGCGAACCGCGCCAGATCTCGGTCCTGCTGACGGAGCGGAAAGACGAGGCCGAAGCGGCCGAGGCGGTGCCGGCGAAGACCCCCGAATCGGTGCTGGGCCTGAACATCCAGGGCCTGACCCAGGAGATCGCGGACCGGCTCAAGCTCAAGGACCTCAAGGGCGTCCTGGTCACGAAGGTGGAGCCCGACAGCCTCGCGGATCGCGGGGGCCTCAAGGAGGGCGACGTGATCAAGGAGATCAACCGGCACGCCATCGACACCGCCGAGGACTTTCGGAAAGCGAGCGACGGGCTCAAGACCGAGGAGGGCGTCCTGGTCCGGTTGATCCGCGAGCAGCGGGGCCTGTTCCTCGTGCTGAATGACAAGTAGTGGAGATTTCCCGCAAGCCGATCGGCTGACTCAAATCGACCACGCCCACCTCTGGCACCCCTTCACGCAGATGCAGGAGTGGGTGGGCGAGCCGCCCCTCGTCATCGCCGAAGGCGACGGGGTGATGGTCCGCGACACCGAGGGCCGCTGGTACCTCGACGCGGTGTCCTCGCTCTGGGTCAACGTCCACGGCCACCGGAAGCGCGAGATCGACGAGGCGATCATCGCCCAACTGGGCAAGATCGCGCACTCGACCCTGCTGGGCTGCGCCTCCCCGCCCGCGATCCTCCTCGCCGAGCGCCTGGTCGCGCTCGCGCCGCCCGGCCTGACGAAGGTCTTCTACTCCGACGACGGCTCGACCGCGGTCGAGGTCGCGCTGAAGATGGCGCTCCAGTACTGGCAGCAGGTCACGCCGGCGCGGCCGAAGAAGACCAAAGTCCTCGCGTTCTCCCTCGCCTACCACGGCGACACCGTGGGCGCGGTGAGCGTCGGCGGCATCGACGTCTTCCACGCGCGCTTCGGCCCCTACCTCTTCCCCACGCACAAGGCCAAGCCGCCATACTGCTACCGCTGCCACCTGGGCCTCGCCTTCCCGTCGTGCGAGACGGCGTGTGCGCGGGAGATCGAGGCCACGCTCGACGCGCACCACGACGAGATCGCAGCGCTGATCGTGGAACCGTCGGTCTACGCCGCCGCGGGCATGATCACCGCCCCGCCCGGCTATCTGCGGCGGCTCCGCGAGTTGTGCACGCGCCACGACGTCCTCTTGATCGCCGACGAAGTGGCCACCGGCTTCGGGCGGACGGGCGCGATGTTCGCCTGCGAGCGGGAGGGCGTGACGCCCGACCTGATGACCGTGGCCAAAGGCCTCACCGGCGGTTACCTGCCCCTCGCCGCAACGCTGACGACCCAGGCCGTCTACGACGCGTTTCTCGGCGAGTACGCCGACTTCCGGACGTTCTTCCACGGCCACAGCTACACCGGCAACGCCCTGGCGTGCGCGGCGGCCCTGGCCAACCTCGACGTGTTCGTCCACGAGCGCGTGATCGAAGGCTTGGCGGCAAAGATCGCCCACCTTCAAAAGGCGCTCGCCCCGCTCGCCGACCACCCGAAGGTCGGCGACGTCCGCCAGTGCGGTCTGATGGTGGGGATCGAGCTGGTGCAGGACCGGGCGACGAAGGCCCGCTTCCCGGTCGCCGACCGGATCGGCTGGAAAATCAGCCGCGAGGCCCGCTCGCTCGGCCTGCTCACGCGCCCGCTGGGCGACGTCCTGGTCCTCGTCCCCCCGCTGGCATCGACGAATCATGATCTCTCCGCGATGGCGACCATTCTCCATCGCGCGATCGAAACGGTCCTGGACCGCTAACCGTTCGTCGATATCCGACCCTGACCGCTCTCCCCCATTGCTTGGGGTCCTAAAATGGGGTATGATTAATATACTTTTTACAGGGGTCTAATCTGGGGGTCTATTATGGGGAGCACGGTGAAAAAGGTCAATTTTTTGCTTGAAGAGGATGTTCGGAACGACCTTGAGGCCACAGTTCCCTCCGGCAGGCGGAGCGGTTTCGTGAATGAGGCGATTCGAAAAGCCATCCTCCGCGCCCGACGACGCGCCGCGACGGAACGGCTCGACCGCATCAAAAGCGACGCCAAACCGGTGACATCCAGGGACCTGGTGGCGGCTCTTCGCAAAGACCGCAGGTCTCATTGAGCGCTCGAACCGCACGCCGGGGCCCCCTGGTCCTCGACGCGTCCGTGCTGCTCAAGTGGGTGCTCCCGCCCGAGCGGGAACCCGGGTGGGCAGCCGCGTTACACATCCGCGACGAATGGCTCGAAGACCGCGTCGACGTCTTGCTCCCGTCGCTTTGGATTTACGAAGTCGGGAACATCCTCGGGCTCAAACAACCCAAGCACGCGCCCGAGATACTTGCCGCGCTGGTCCAATACCGGATGCCGGAGGTCCAGATGACGGAACCTCTCGGCCGACAAGCCTACGCCCTGATGGCGCGGTTTCGCGTCACGTTCTACGACGCAGCCTACCACGCCCTCGCCCTTGACCGTTCCGGCGTGCTCGTCACCGCAGACGATGCGTACGTCGCCAAGGCCAAAAGCGCCGGTTCGATCGCTCGATTGACCGACTGGGCCTCCTGACACCATCCGGAAAACGGTCTGAGGACGTAGAAGGGACGTTGCGGTCTTCGTGGCCTTAATCTCCATCGGGCAGAGGCCACCATCGCACTGCCTCGCGCGCCACCCGCCGAGCGGGCTTGTCAGTACAAGGCCGCAAAAACCTCAATGCTCCCAAGCCCCCCACCAGATGGCAAATACAAGACGTGACCCCTATTCTGACCCCTATTCTGGTCTTTACGGCGTGGCAGGGAGCGATCGTTGCCGGGACAGGAATTGGGGACGGCGGGAACATCTCAAGAAGATGGAACATGCTCTTCGAGAATCCGGCCCCGTTCCGCTCGGGATCGGGATTTTCGTGTCCAAGAACCGATTCATGACGGCAATCGCATTGAGCGTTCGCTGGTCCCGTAACCGGAGGTAGCGCACGCCATCACACGGCTCGTGCTGATCGATCACCAGCTTCCCGAAATCGCGATCGTGGGTGATCAGGACCCGGCCGACCGCGGGGGTCAGGGCTTTCCGCCGCGCAGCGTTCGGAGGTGGCGGAGGTAGCCGTCGGCGACGGTGTGGGGGTCGAGACCGAGGGCGCGGGCGTATTGCGCGAGGTAGCCGCGCAGGTACGCGTCGTGGGGAAGGCCCTTCACGTGGTCTTCCTCGATGAATTGGAGGTACGCGATGCTGATCCGCGTGGTCACGGCGATCTCCTGCAACGGCAGGCCGATGGCCTCGCGGCGGGCGCGCAGGGCGGCGCCCGTCACGTCGGTGACAGCCAGGTCGGCGTAACTGAACGCGGGCGGCTTGGGCGGCGCGGGAGTCGCGCCCGCCGGCGCCCGGACCAGGCCGAGCGTCTCTTCATCGTAGCGGGCGCGCGACGCGGGATCGGACAGCGTCCGCCACGCCTCGTCGATCCGGGCCAAGAGCGCCTCGCGCTCGGCGGGATCGAAGAGCGAGTAGCTGCCGAGCGCGTCGGCCGAGAACATCCGCTTGGCCGACGCGTACGCCTTCGCGACGGCGTCCGCTCCGGCGCCGGGCGCGAGGTCCAGCAACTCGTAGTAGTTCTGCTCCCGGAACGGCTTCATCCGCGGACGGACAGATCGAACGCGATCTGCTGGCCCTTCAACAGGTTGGCCAGCACCCGCTCCGCGCCGCGCGACGAGCACGAGTCGGGATACTCCATCACCGGCGGCCGCCGGCGCTTCATCGCCCGCCACACGCTGTCGTCGTACTCAACGTAGCCCAGATACTCCACCTGGATGCCGAAATATTTCGAGCACGAGCTGCGCATGGACAGGCCCAGCGTCGCGTCGTCCTGCGAGCGGACCTGGTTGACCACGATCTTGGGGGAAAACTCCGCCATGGTCTTGCGGAGACGCCCGCCCACCTCGGGGTCGATCGCCTCGACGCCGGCGATGAGGTCGTGCGGCGTGCGGATCCCGCGCTCGTTCTTCTGGTCCATCGCGCACGACACCAGCGCCTTGACGTCCGGGTGCCGCACGGCGCGCTTGAATCGCCGGTAGAACGCGCTCTTGATGAAGCGATAGACGTTCTCGATCGACGTGGGCTCCGGGATCACGGTCAGGATGCCGCGGTCCGCCGCGAGAAAGAAGTCCAGGCTGTTGAACGCGGTGCCCGCGCCGAGGTCGAGGATGATGTAGTCCACATCCAGTTCCTGGATCTGCTTGATCAGGCGCATCTTCTCGGTGTATTTGGGGTTGGCGATCTCGAGAAAATCGTGCGCACCGCTGATGAGCCGCAGGCCGGGCAGGGCCGTGTCGCCGAGCACGTCGTGGAGGGACTTGACGCGGCCCTTGATGAAATCAGAGAGGGTGGCGGCGGGGGGAGCGGCGCCGAGCGCGGTGTGCAGGTTCGCGCATCCCAGATCGGCGTCGATCGCGATGACCCGCTTGCCGAGCCGAGCCAGGCCGATCGCAAGGCTCGCCGACAGGTACGTCTTCCCCGTGCCCCCCTTGCCGCCGCCGACGGCCCAGATTTCACGCTGCGCCAGTCGGCCGTTGTCGTCTATCCCGGGCATGCGCGTAGTTGTAGCGTATGTGGGGGGGTTTTTCAAGGGGCGGGTGTCAAACATCCGGGCGGGTGTCAAATCCGCTTGCACTCGGCCCGCTGTTGGTTCTATAGTCTTCCCCCATGTCACCCTTGGACGTCCTGCAGGCGGAACCCAAGATCGCGTACTTCTCGATGGAGATCGGGTTGCGCTCCGACGTGCCCACGTACAGCGGCGGCCTGGGGGTGCTCGCGGGCGACACGATCAAGGCCTGCGCGGACCTGAAGCTGCCGGTGGTGGGGGTCACGCTGGTGAGCCGCCAGGGGTACTTCCGGCAGGAGCTGGACGCGAACGGACGCCAACACGCGCGGCCGTCGCCCTGGGATCCGAGTCGGCTGATGACGCTCGTCAAACCCCGGGTGAAGGTCGTCCTCGACCGCCGGCCGGTCGCCGTCGGCGCGTGGCTGTACTGGGTGGACAGCCCGACCGGGGGCCGCATCCCCGTCCTCTTCCTGGACACCGACTTCCCCGACAACGCGCCCGAGCACCGGGAACTGACCTCGTTCCTGTACGGGCACGACGCGGCCTACCGGCTGCGGCAGGAAGCCGTCCTCGGCCTCGGCGGGGGCAAGATGCTGCAGGCGCTGGGCATCACGGTCCGGAAGTACCACATGAACGAGGGGCACTCGGCGCTGCTCACGCTCGAGCTGCTGGAGCGCTTTCGACGGCCGATCGAGAGCGTGTGGCAGGAAGACCTGGTCTGGGACGTCGAGCGGATCAAGGACCTGTGCGTGTTCACCACCCACACGCCGGTCGAGGCCGGGCACGACCGCTTCCCGTACGACCTGGTCGAGCGCGTGCTGGGGGCGCCGCTGCCGATCGAGGTGCTCAAGCGGCTGGGCGGGCCGGAGGAGCTCAACATGACGTTGCTCGCCCTCAACCTGAGCCGCTTCGTGAACGGCGTGGCCAAGAAGCACGGCGAGGTCTCCCGCGCGCTCTTTCCCGGCTACGAGATCTCCGCGATCACCAACGGTGTGCACTCGTTCACGTGGACGTGTCCGGACCTGGCGGCGCTGTATGACGCCCACCTGCCCGGGTGGGCGAACGAGCCCGAGTTGTTGGTGCGGGTGGACAACATTCCCGACGCGGCGTTGTGGGCGGCCCACCAGGCGGCCAAGACCCGTCTGCTCGCGCTGGTCGCGCGCGCGACGGGCGCGCGGATGAGCCCGGACGTCCTGACGATCGGCTTCGCCCGGCGCATGACCATGTACAAGCGGGCGGACCTGCTCTTCAGCGACGTCAAACGCCTGGCCGACTTCGGCGACGGCCGGCTCCAGGTCGTGCTCGCCGGGAAGGCGCACCCCCAGGACGAGCCCGGGCAGCACATCATCGAGCGGCTCTTCCAGGCGATCGAGGCGCTCCGCGGCCGGGTGACCGTCGCGTTCCTCCCGGACTACCAGATGGACATGGCGCTCACGCTGATCGCGGGATCCGACCTCTGGCTGAACACGCCGCGTCGGCCGCACGAGGCGTCGGGCACGAGCGGCATGAAGGCCACGCACAACGGCGTCCCGAATTTCAGCGTGCTGGACGGCTGGTGGATCGAGGGGCACGTCGAGGGGGTCACGGGGTGGTCGATCGGCCCGCCGCCGTGGGAGTCCACGCTCACCGACACCCCCGACATCCGGGACGCGCACGACCTGTACGACAAGCTGGAGCGGGTGATCCTGCCGCTGTACTACGACGATCGCCCGGGGTGGATCGCGGTCATGAAACACGCGATCGGCAAGAACGCATCGTATTTCAACTGTCACCGCATGATGCGGCGGTATGTGACCGAAGCCTATTTACGTTAATCCGGTCGGCGCCCAACGGGGCACGACCCTCACCGTCCTCTTGAAAGGAGCTAGACCATGACCGCAACGTCTCCCTTTGTGTGGCTGAAGGATCTGTGTACGCACTTCGACTGGTTGCACGCCGGCTCGCAGGCCCTCGCCGAGGGCCGCCCGCTCCCGCCCTCGGACGCCGTCCCCGACCACGCGATCGGCGAGATCATGCGCGCGTTTCACCGGATCGACGAGACGCTCCGCGCGCGGCGGGACGAGCTCGACGCGCTGCGGCAGGCCGCCGAGACCCGTGAGGGCGAGCTGGCGTCGGCGCGCGGTGAGGCCGAGAGCGCCCGTGGCAACGCCGACGCCGCCATGGCCGCGCTGGAACGGATCCAAGAAGCGATCGACGACCGGCAGCGCGGGTGGGACGAGATGGAATCCAAGTGGCTGCACGACCGCCTGCTGATGGAGCAGCGGATCGGCGACCTGGACCAGCGGCTCCGCGCGATCACGGGGCGGCTCAAAGATCACGCCCACGTGCTGCAGACGGTGGCTGCCGATCTGACAAGCGCCGCCTCCTAGGCGCCTGTCCATGAACGGCCATCTGCGGCGTTGTCGCTTCGGAATCCCTCCTCACGTACGACTCAGTACGCTCCGGCGGGAAGCAGCATTCGTCCGTCACGCTAGAGGGGATTCCTCGCTCCGCCTTGCATCTGACGCATTCCTGAACAGGCTCCAACGTCTGATGACTCGGAGTCCAAACTTGTCTTCCCCAAACCGGTTATGGTACAAAACCAAGGCATTGATTGACTCGAACAAGGAGCACGTATGCGATCCACTCGATTACGACGGCTGATGCGGAGCGCGTCCTCGACGCGCCTCACCAAAATTTGGAACAAGATCAGACGCTTCGTCCTCTGTGCCGTTTCGTCCGAGTACGTCAGCCGCCAGGCCGCCTTGCGCCAGGGCGAGTGCGTCGGCTGCGGGCGGTGCTGCAAATTGGTCTTCCAGTGCCCGTTTCTCGGGGGCACCGACGAGAACCCCCGGTGCCTGATCTACAACTCGGTCCGCCCGAACCAGTGCGCGGCGTTCCCGATCGACGAGCGCGACCTTGCGGACGTCAATTACCTGTGCAGCTACAGCTTTTCGCAACCCCGCGTCACGGCCGTCCAGCCCCTGTTGACGCCGGTGTTCGAGCGGCAGCAATCCTCCTGAAGGGTCGCCCATGCCCTACGCCACGCTCGACCAGCTCGAACAGGCCCTCGCCCACACCGTCCGGGTCGAGGGCGCCACGCTCAAGATCGTCGATCAAACGGCGTTCCTCCACGACCTCCTGGACGACCTCGCCCACGCCGCCGTCTTCAACCCCGATCCGCGGATCAAGGGCCGCGCCCGCTGGCTCATCAAAACCGCGGCGCCGGTCGCGGGCGTGACGCCGGCGTCGATTCAGTCGCTCTACGAGGCCATGGGCCGCGGGGAGGCGGGAGGCTTCACCGTGCCCGCGATCAACATCCGCGGGATGTCCTACGACGTCGCCCGCGCGGCGGTCCGCGCCGCCAAGAAGACCCGGACCGGCGCCTTCATCTTCGAGATCGCCAAATCGGAAATCGGCTACACCGAGCAGCGCCCAGGTGAATACGCCGCGGTCATGATCGCGGCCGCGATTCGCGAGGGGCACACCGGGCCCCTCTTCATTCAGGGCGACCACTTTCAGGTCAACGCCAAGAAGTATCTTCAAGACTCGGCGAAGGAAATCGACGGTTTGCGCGCCCTAATCCGCGAGGCGATCGCCGCGGGCTTCTTCAACATCGACATCGATTCCTCCACCACCGTGGATCTCTCGAAGCCGACGATCCCCGAGCAGCAGCGGACCAACTACGAGATCGCCGCCGACCTCACCGCGCTCATCCGGACGCTGCAGCCGCCCGGCGTTACGATTTCGGTCGGCGGAGAAATCGGGGAGGTGGGCGGCAAGAACAGCACGGAGGAGGAGCTGCGGGCGTACATGGACGGCTACCGGCGCGCGCTGGACGCGTTCGGCTCCGGGCTCGCCGGAATCAGCAAGATCAGCATCCAGACCGGGACATCCCACGGCGGGGTTCCCCTGCCCGACGGCTCGGTCGCCCAGGTCGCGCTCGACTTCGACACGCTCCAGCGGCTCTCGAACGTCGCGCGGGAGGTCTACGGCCTGTCGGGCGCGGTGCAGCACGGCGCCTCGACGCTGCCCGCCGAGGTCTTCGACCGCTTCCCGGCCGTCGGCGCGTCGGAAATCCACCTCGCGACCGAGTTCCAGAACATGCTCTTCGAGCACCGCTCGTTCCCCAAGGATCTCAAGGATCGGATCTACGCGCACCTGGCAACCGCGCACGCCGACGAGCGCAAACCGGGCGAGACCGACCAACAGTTCCTCTACAAGACGCGCAAGAAGGCGTTCGGCCCGTTCAAGGAAGGGTTCTGGACGTTGAACGGCGTGGCGCGGGAATCGATCGGGTGGGCCCTGCAACAGAAGTTCGAATTCCTGTTCCGAAAGCTCAACGTGGCGCAGACCGACGACGTGGTGAAGCGGTACGTCGCCCCCGCCCCGGTCGCGTTCTCACAAGAGGCCGAAATCGCCGCGTGCCGGTAAAGTGGAATTGTTCGTGCAACCGCCCAACCCAAGGGAGCGGAAGAGCATCAGCAACTATCGCCTGCTTCCGGGAGGTTGGTCCCAGGAGGACTGCCTCCAGGCGGTCAGCTTGTCTCTGAGGAGGTCGTAGCCCCGCAACATTCCTCCTGAGAGTTTCCCTTTCATGGCGAGTGACGGCTTCTCAATCAAGTACCAGGACAATATCGCCAGCAGCATCGTCATCACAAACGACGACGCGAGCATTGGCAGCGCGGTAATTTTGGGAGAGACAGACGCAATCATTTGTTGGACCGGAAACGCGTAGATATAGAGCCCATAGGAATAATCACCGGTGCCATTGAATCGGCGAATCCATCCGGAGGACGGCATATAAGCACAGAAAAGCACTCCATAAGACACGGCAAGGTCAAACACTATGGGGAAGTACGACGTGCCATGCAGAAACAACGCCACCGCGCTCAGGGCAACAGCGATCAACCAGTGGATCGGCACCACCTTACGATTGATATAACAAAATGCCCCGAGTGCGAAATAGCCCGATACGCGGATGTCCACGAATAGGGGGCTGAGAATAAGCCTGAGAAGTTGAAACAATCCTGGGAAATAGATATACAGCAACAGACAGAGGATCAGCGCGTTATTAAAGACTCTTTGGGCAAGAAGTCCGAACACACCCAACACGGCCACCAACAGATACAAACGGATTTCCGTAAAAAGGGACCAGAGAGAACCGTTGACCGCATTTGGATACGGATTTGCGGCGAATACACCGGGGAGATCATGTACCTCACGGTATAGGGTAGCGTTATTGAACAGATAGCTGAATGTACGCTCATGGGTGAAATAGTCCTTCAGCGGAACGGTCGTCGCCAAGGCACCCATGACAAACACGGTAAATGTGACCGCAACGACCAGAGCGGGAAAGATTCGCAAGACACGCGCTTCCAGATAACCGACCAAATCTGTATCTCTCCGTGACAGAAAACTTTTCGTCACGAGAAATCCGCTGATAACAAAAAAGATCTGCACGCCAACCTCGCCAAAGTGCTTGTAGCCGATCAACGCCCGCAGCGGCTCGCTTTCACCCGACGTGGATAAGTAGTAGCTGTGCGCCACGATCACTAGTGAGGCGGCAATTAAGCGGATCAGATGATAATTGTTCTCTCGCCCATGGTCATAATCCGCGATCGTTTTCATTACGTCACCCAGGAATGTTTTTCATTATAGAATGTTGGCATTCCTACGTTCAAGCCCTTCGCGAGGGTATTATTCCACTTCAAAGATCGCCGATCTTCGCGACAAGCATCTCGGAACGACACAGAAGCAACGTACCTCAGATGACAGCCGCGTTCAAACAGAAGTCGTCGATGGTGAACGACCGTCAACCTTACGGGTAGGCGCGGCCGTCCCACGCCCTGAGGAACGCCACCAGATCGGCGCGCTCGTCGGGGTGGACGACGTAGTACGGGTGAGGCGCCCGGAGCCCCCGATCGGGGGAAAATAGCGCCTTGAGGGTCGGCACCGACCCGTCGTGGAGGTAGGGCGCGGTCAGCGCGACGCCCAGCAGTTGCGGCACCTTGTAGCCCTTCTTCCCCCGCCTCCACTCGGCGTTCATCACGATCAGGCGGTCGTCGTACCCCATGTCGGGATCATCCTGTAGCACACCGCCGAAGGCGATCGCGTCTAGCGTGACGGACGAATGCTGCTTCCCGCGATCGCCCCGCTTCGGCGCATACCCTGGCGCCAGTTCGCCGAGCGGAACGATCGCGCCCGTCGTCTTCGGCGACTCCAGGTGGCACTCGTTGCACCCCGCCGCGCGAAAGACGCGACGCCCGGCGTCGATGGCCTGTTCGTCGGCGTCAGCCGTCGGCGGCGGCAGCAGGCGGGCGAGATAGGCGTTGAGCGCCCCCAGATCCTCCCCGCTGACACGAAATCCCAGCGCGCCCGACCGCTCGGCTGTCACGCGGGGCTTTGTCATCGCGGGATCGATTGCCGACAGCAGCGCGTCGTACGCGCCCCGAAGCGTCCCCTCCCACGCGATCGGCGCGCCCATCGAGAGAAACGCCGTGCCGTCCGTCGCGACCAGCGTGGTCGGGTCCAGCACGACGCTGAAGAAATGGTTGTGGGCGTCGGCGGCCTCCTGGAAAAATCCATCCCGGTTGTACGGACCGACGTCCACCAGATTGAAGACGGGCATGATGTCGGTGGGATTGCCCACGCCGTCCGGCACGACGTCGCTTTGCCCGGCCGGCCACGCGCGGAGCGCCGCATCGACGTCGCGTTCCAGGCGCGCGGTCGCCGACGGCTCGCCCCGGGGATCGGCGGCGGGATCCACGCGGGGCCCCCGGCCCAGCCCCACCAGGTTGAGAAACGGGAGGTACGCCCGCGACCGCTCGCCCCACGCAATCAGCGCCCCGACCTTGAGATGCGTATTGGGCAGACCGTCGAGCCGGCGGCCGACGCCGTCGCCGATCCGGTCGTCCGCCCGCGAATGGCAGAGCGCGCAGGTCACGCCGATCCGCTCCCCGCGGGCAACGAGGCCGATCACCGCGTTGGCGTCGAGCAGACGTCGCGTCGCGCGCGGATCGGTGTACGGGCCGATCCCGACGTCGGAGCGCCGAAAATCCGACGGCACTTTATCGCCGTCGAATTGGACGCCGACGGCCAACAGGCCGTTGGGCGTGATCTTGAGGCGGGCGAGACCCTCGGCAAGGCCGAGCGTGTCGCTCCAGAATCGCTCGTTACCGAACGTTTCGAAGCGGAACACCGAGCGGCCCCAGTCCGCCCGGTCGACGGGCGGCGGACTCCCCTCGCGGGACGAGAACGTCCCGCCCTGCCGCGTGCATCCCAGGCACAGGGCGAGTGCGACGAGGATCGCGATCCGCCCTGATCGAGACGAGGCGGTCAGCCGGCGGCGCGGGTCATCGCTTCGTATCGAGCCACCTCGCTCTTCGGGCCGACGACCAACGGGACTCGCTGATGGAGATGGGCGGGCACGACGTCCAACACGCGCTGGGAGCCCGTGGATGCGGCGCCGCCGGCCTGCTCCGCGATGAACGCCATCGGCGCGGCCTCGAAGAGGAGCCGCAGCTTGCCGGACGGCTTCTTGGGATCCTTGTGGTCGGCGGGATAGAGGAAGATGCCGCCCTTCAAGAGGTTGCGGTGGAAGTCCGAGACCAGCGACCCGATGTAGCGCGCGGTGTAGGGACGTCCCGACGCGGGATCGACGGCCTTGAGCGAGTCGATGTACGCCCGGGTCCCGGCGTCCCAGTAGGCGGCGTTGCCCTCGTTGACGCTGTACATCGCGCACCGCGACGGCATCACGATGTTCGGGTGCGACAGGATGAACTCCCCCACCGTGGGCTCGAGCGTGAACCCGTGCACCCCCAGGCCCGTGGAATAGACCAGCATGGTCGACGAGCCGTAGATGACGTACCCCGCGCCGACCTGCTTGATCCCGGGCTGGAGGCAGTCTTCCTCGGACCCGCGCGGCCCCGCGCTGCGCTTGCGGTGCAACGAAAAGATCGTACCCACGCTGACGTTCACGTCGATGTTCGAGGACCCGTCGAGCGGGTCCATGTTGATCGCGTACTTCCCCACGAAGCCGTCCTCGTGGATCTCCGTGATCTTCTCGTTCTCCTCGGTGGCAATGGCGCAGACCTTGCCCCCGGTGCTCAGGATGCGGAGGAACAGCTCGTTGGCGTACTTGTCCATCTTCTGGACGATCTCGCCCTGGACGTTCACCTCCCCCAGCGTCCCCAGCAGATCGCCGAGCCCCGCCCGGTTGACCTCCTTGGACACGAGCTTGGCCGCAAGGGCGATGTCGTACAGCAGGCCGGAAAACTCGCCCGAAACGCCGGGGAATTTCCGTTGCTGGTCGAGGATGTGCTGGTCGATCGTCTTCAGCCGCATCGTCTCATCCGTTGAGCAGTTTCACCACGGCCATGCCGTCGGCAAAGAAGTCGATGATGTTGAGCGCGCCGTGATCCTGCTCGATGCGAAACACATAGCGCAAGTCCAGACCCAGCGCGTGACAGAGAATCGCGCGGTTCACGCCGCCGTGCCCGACCAGCGCGATCTCCGAGGCGGGATGAGCCGCCACGATCTCGGCCAGCGCCGCCAGCACCCGCGCCTGCATCTCGAGATACGCCTCGCCCCCGGGCGGCTTCAGCGTCGGGGGATCGGCCAACCACCGCGCCCAGTCCTCGGGAAACCGCTCGGCCACTTCCTCGTACGTCAGGCCCTCCCAGACCCCGAAGTGCTTTTCACGGAATGCCGGATGCTGAACGACGGGAAGCCCATGGCGCTTCGCCACCTGCTCGGCGCCCTGCGCGCTCCGGCGGAGCGTGCTCGCGTAGACCGCCCGCAACGGGGCGCCGGCCAACCGATCGGCCACCCGTTCCAGTTGGGCCACGCCGGCGGGCGCCAGCTCGACGTCCATCTGCCCGTGATACGTGTTCGGTCGGGCTTTGAGCAGTTCCCCGTGCCGAATCAGGTACAGCCGCGTCGGATCCGACCTGAATCGTCCGCCGCCCCGGTACCCGCCGAGCTTGGGGTCGAGGCCCTTCTTGCCCGAATTGTTCGACACATCGCCGCTCGTCGGATCGGATACGAAAACACCCAATCTCCGGGCGATTGGGTGGCGAAGCAATGAGCGGGCGACGGGATTTGAACCCGCGACAACCAGCTTGGGAAGCTGGGACTCTACCAGCTGAGCTACGCCCGCATGATGAACAGCATCTTAGGGAAGAGTCGGGGAGGA
>MHEO01000082.1:0-2650 GCA_001803875.1 Nitrospirae bacterium RIFCSPHIGHO2_01_FULL_66_17
GCCAGAAACAGCGGCAGCAGCGGGTAGATCATCTCGCTGCTCGCGTCGGTGAGCAGGCTGACCACGCCGAGGATGAAGACGGTTTGGGGCAGACCCAGGATCGTCTGGCGGCCGGGCCGGTCGTCGGTGGGCATCATGGAGGGGCGAGTATACGAGCGCCCTGGGGGCCTGTCAACGCGCGCCGATTTCTTGACTTTGCGCGGGGCGCTGACTACAATGGCGCACTTTGCGGGACGTGGAGGACAGCGGCGCGATGGCGCACGAGTGCGAGTGGATGGCGTACGCGCTCGACGAGGCCCGGCGGGCGGCCGAGGAAGGGGACGTGCCGGTCGGCGCCGTCGTCGTCGTGCGCGGGGAGATTATCGCGCGGGCGCATAACCGGCGCGAAGCGGATCGCGACCCCACCGCGCACGCCGAACTGGCGGCGCTCCGCGACGCGGCGGCGACCCTGGGACGCTGGCGGTTGCACGGCGCCGAGCTCTATACCACGCTGGAACCGTGCCCCATGTGTGCTGGCGCGATGATCGCGGCGCGGATCGACCGCGTGGTGTTCGGCGCGCGCGATCCCAAGGCCGGGGCCTGCGGGTCGGTGGTCGATCTGTTCGTGCCCGGCCGGTTCAACCATCGGCCGATCGTCGTGGGCGACGTCCTGGGGGAGCCGTGCGGTCTCGTGCTCCGGGAATTTTTCGCAAGGCGGCGTGGACACAACGATCAAAAGATTCTGGCACCGTCGGCGCTGGAAAACGCGCCGACGGTGCCCTAAGCACGCTCGGATGGGAGAGATGGCCGAGTCCGGTCGAAGGCGTCTGACTCGAAATCAGATGTGGGGGAAACTCCACCGGGGGTTCAAATCCCTCTCTCTCCGCCGATCCCCGCAAAGCGGGCCGCGGAATGAGCGCCTGAAGTCCCGGCGCGAGGCTCCGCGATCTTCGACGAATTGATGAATCTCAAAAAACTTCTCGCTCCTCGCCGCGGGAAAACGGCGGCTGCGAGGCGCCACGCAAGCGGGGTTGGGAGAGATGTCCGAGCCCGGTTGAAGGAGCACGACTGGAAATCGTGTAGGGGGCCAAAAGCTTCCTCGGGGGTTCAAATCCCCCTCTCTCCGCCCTTCCCCGCAGAGCGGGACGCGCAACGCAGGACCCAACCGAGCTTGCTGAGCGCTTCGTAGGCCCTGTTTCCCGGGCCGAGAAGCGAGATGATTCTCGCCGTTCAGGCCCGAGGCTGCGAGATCGATTGCCGTTGACGTTGGTCGTTCACCCATTGCGATGCCTTGACTCGTTTCGTTAGAATGATCGTCAAAGAAGACCGGGCCCTGTGCGACAGGAGCCTTCGAACCCCGCCAGGTCCGGAAGGAAGCAACGGTAAGGAGGTCCTCCTGGGTGCCGCAGATCAGCCTGGTCTTCTTTTTTCTTCACCCGCGGTGAGGGCCGGGACACCCGTTCGATGAGCTACCAGATCCTTTCGCGCAAATACCGCCCCCAGACGTTCGCCGAGGTCGTCGGACAGGGGCACGTCACCCGCACGCTGTCGAACGCGATTGCGTCCAATCGTCTCGCACAGGCGTATCTGTTCTCGGGGCCCCGCGGCGTCGGCAAGACGACCACCGCCCGAATCATCGCCAAGGCGCTGAACTGCATGGCCTTCCCGGCTCAGACCCCCACCCCGTGCGGCGCGTGCGACTCGTGCCGCGACGTCACCGCGGGCGCGTCGATGGACGTGCTTGAGATCGACGGCGCGTCGAACACCGGCGTGGACAATATCCGCGACCTGCGCGAGCAGGTCAAATACGTCCCGCTCCAGAGCCGCTACAAGGTCTACATCATCGACGAAGTCCACATGTTGTCGAACGCCGCGTTCAACGCGCTGCTCAAGACCCTCGAGGAACCGCCCCCGCACCTCCTGTTCATCTTCGCGACGACGGAGGCGCAGAAAATCCTGCCGACGATCCTCTCGCGGTGCCAGCACTTCCACTTCAAGCGGGTGGGGCGGCTGGAGATGATCGCGCAGATCAATCAGATCGCCGCCAAGGAAGGGATCACGATCGGCGAGCGCGCCCTGTCGCTCGTGGCCAAGGCGTCCGAGGGCAGCGTGCGCGACGCGTTGAGTCTGGTCGACCAGGTGGTGGCGTACGGCGGTGCCGAGGTGCGGGAAGAGGACGTCGTCGCGATCCTGGGCGTGGTCGACCGCGAGGGATTCGCGACGCTCACGCGGGCGATCCGGGACAAGGACGCGGCGGGCGCGATCGCGGCCGTGCGGGCGCTGCTGGACCACGGCCACGACGTCAAGCTGCTGTGCGCCGACCTGGTCGAGTACGTCCGCCACCTCACGATGCTGAAGCTCGGGAGCGATCCCGCGGCGGTGATCGATCTGCCCAAGGACGAGGTGGACGAGCTGGCCGCCGCCGCGGCGTCTCTTGAACTCGATGAGCTGCAGCGGTTGTTCGCCGTGTTCACCCAGGCGCAGGAGGAGATCCGCTTCGCCTTCTATCCGCCGTTCACGCTCGAGATGGCGCTGGTCAAGGCCACCCGCATCGTGCCGCTCGAACCGATCGAGCAGCTGGTCGCGCGGGTCGAGGCGTTGCGAGCGGGTGGTGATCCGCCAGGACGGGAGCCGGAGCGCCGGGCGCAGACAACCGCGGTATCCGTCGCGG
>MHEO01000082.1:2659-18816 GCA_001803875.1 Nitrospirae bacterium RIFCSPHIGHO2_01_FULL_66_17
GACGGCTGCGACGGTTTCGACGATGGGCCGCGACACCCCGACCCCTCCGCCGGCGCTGGCGCCGGACATCGAGAACCTGTGGCAGCGCGCGATGAAGCGTGCCATGGACGAGAAGCCCCATCTGGGATCGTATTTGGAGGCGGGCCGGGTGAGGGGCGGGGGAGGCGACGAGGTCGTTCTGGAGTACGACTCGAGCCACGTGGTGTTCGGCGAAATGGTGTCGAAAGAGGAGAACCGGGCGTACATCGCCAGCCTCCTCCGGGATTTGTCGCAGCGCGACGTCGCGTTTCGGGTCAGCGCGTCGCCGGGTCCCGCCCGCGAGGGGAGGCCAGCCGGCGCCACGGGTCGGACGCCCCCCCGGGAGTCGCCATCCCGCCGTCAGATCGTGTCCGAGGCGATGGCGCATCCCCTGGTCAAGGAGGCCTTGGACGTGTTTGGCGGGGAGGTGATGGAGGTCAAGGACATGAAACGAGCGACACCCTGATGGGGAGGCGGGCGTGAATAAGCGGACGATGGGCGATCTGATGCGCCAGGCCCAGGCGCTGCAGGAGCGGATGGCGAAGCTCCAGGAGGAGGCCGGACGGCGAACCGTGGAGGGGTCCGCGGGGGGGGGCATGGTCACGGTCGTCGCCAACGGCCGTCAAGAGATTCTGTCGGTCACGCTCGATCCCGAAATCGTCAAGGCCCAGGATCAGGAGATGTTGCAGGACCTCATCGTCGCCGGCGTCAACGACGCGCTCAAAAAGGCGCAGGCGATGATGGCGGATGAAATGAAGGGCTTGACCGGAGGCATGGGGCTGAACATCCCCGGTCTGTTCTGAGTCCACTCCCCCCCGTATGACCAACGGCGTCTTTCAACGGGCCGTCGACGCCCTCAAGCGGCTGCCCGGCATCGGCCAGAAGACCGCGCAACGCCTCGGCTTCTACCTCCTGAAAATGCCGGACGCGGAGGCCGTCGCGATCGCTCAGGCCATCATGGATCTCAAGGCGAAAATCCGCTTCTGCCCCGTCTGTCAGAATATGACCGAACACGCGCTCTGCGAAATCTGCACGGACCCGACCCGGGACCGTAGCCGTATTGTGGTCGTTGAGGAACCCAGCACGCTGTACGCCATCGAACGGACGGGGGAATACCGCGGCCTCTACCACGTGCTGTTGGGAGCCATTTCGCCTCTGGACGGGGTCACCCCTGACGACATCAAGGCCAAGGAACTGCTGGCTCGCCTCGGCGGGGATGAGGTGCGGGAGGTCATCATGGCGACGGATCCCAATATCGAAGGTGAAGCGACCGCGCTCTACCTCAGCCGCCTCATCAAGCCCCTGGGGGTGAAAGTCACCCGGTTGGCCTATGGGATTCCGGTCGGGATCGATCTGGAGTTCGCCGATGACGTGACCCTGATCAAGTCGCTGGAGGGGCGGCGGGACCTCTAGGAGCCTGTCCATGAATGGTCATCTGCTGCGTTGTCAGTCGGTCTTGCGTGCTCACGTACGACCCAGTACGCTCCGCGCGCAAGGCCTCCTTCCGCCTTGCATCTGGCCACTCCTGAACAGGCTCCAACACCCGAATACTCGGACACACTCCTAGGAGCCCCTGGAATGAACGCCCTGAACTGGGGGTCATCCCGGTAGGCTAAGAGTCCTAAGCGGCTAGGTCTTTTTCTCCTCCCCGGGGGGCTTTTGTCGTGTTGACTTGCTTCCGACGAACGGGGTATCGTGAAACCTCTGGACGCGAGGCGGGGGGCACATGCCGACCAAGCGAGTTTTATTGACAATTTTAGAGCCGCTGCACTATGATTGATGACGCGCCGAGTGTCCCGAAACGAGCGGCGCGGTTCGCGGGCGACAAGGTACTCCACGGGGTGCCATAGGGAGGGAGACCATGGAATCGACATCCGTTATCGGAACGGTCAATAAGAAGGGGCAGACGTTCACCGAGCCCCGTCAGCTATTTTTTGAGGCGCCGCGGGTCACGTCCTTCCTGACCGGCAGCGAGGTCATCAAAGAAGCGATTCGCCGGGCCAGTGTCGATGTCATGGTGGCCTATCCGATCACGCCGCAGAGCGAGGCGGCCGCGTTGATTGGAGAGCTCTTCGCCGAAGGCTACATCGGCGACTACATGCGGGGCGAAAGCGAGTTTGCGGTGATGGGCCAGTGCGCGGGTGCGGCGTTCGGGGGCGCCCGGGTGTTCACCACCACCGCCGGTCCGGGGACGCTGCGCGCCTTCGAGAACTTCCCCATGTGGGCGGGGGCCCGGCTTCCCATTCAAGTGATCGTGACCTGCCGAGGCGTCAACTCGCCGCTCAGTATTCAGCCCGATACATTGGAGATCAGCTTTTTGCTCGACACCGGGATGATGGTCTGGCATGCGGAGACGGCGCAGGACTTCTTCGACTGGATTCTGATGGGGTATATCGTGGCCGAGCAGCCCGACGTGCACTTGCCGCTGGCGGTGTGCTGCGACGGCTTCTTCGTGACCCACACGAAGGACACGGTCATGCTGACCCCGGCCGACATGACGCTGCCGCCATACGATCCGTACCGGTCTCCGGTGCCCTGCATGGACATGGAATGTCCTCCGGTGCGCATGATGCGTGACCCCTTCGTGATGAAGTCCAACTACATCAGCTATGCGACGCACGCGTCGTGGCAGCAGGAGGTCCGCGCCGCGTGCGAGCGCTCGCGGAAGCACACCATCGCGTTGATGGGCGGGCTCATCGAGACCGAGAATCTTGACGCCGAGATTCTGATCGTCGCGTCCGGAACGGCGGTGTCCCAGGGGCGCGAAGCGATCCGCCTCTTGGATGCGGAAGGGATCAAGGTCGGGTTGGTGAAGGTCAAGAGTCTCCGGCCGTTTCCCACCGAAGAGATCCGCCAGGCAACCAAGAACGCCAAGTGGATCATCGTGCCGGAGTTCAACGTGGTGGGGTGGCTGGCGCGTGAGATTCGCGCGATCATCGACCGAAACGACCGGGTGATCGTCGGTCCCCACGTGTGTGGAGGGATGACGATGCCGCCCGAAGTGATTGTTGAGAAAATCCACCAGGTGATCAAGGCCGGGAAGGGGGAACTCGTCCATGGGTAAAGATAAAATCCGCATCAACGAGGAGTTTTACGACATCATGCCCCCCGAGTATCGGGAGCTGGTCGAAAACGCCACGTACGGAAAAGAGAGCCGTGGGTGGAAGGACATGGGGGTGAACAAGGAGCTGATCGAAGAGCACTCCCTCTGCGCGGGCTGTCCCGAGTCGATGGCGTTCCGGTACATTCTCGCATCGTTGCCGGCTCCGGAGGACACCGTGATGGTGGGGTCGACCGGCTGCACCAGCCTGGTGTTCCCGCACGTGGCCCTGCACAACATCCACTCGTTGTTCGGCAATCAGAACGCCATCGCGACGGGGCTGAAACGGGCCTTGACGGTCCGCTTCCCCAACAAGGTGAAGGACATCGTGGTGCTGGCGGGAGACGGCGCAACCGTCGACATCGGGCTCGACATGACGCTTCAGTCGTGGTTCCGTGGCGAGAAGTTTACGACGATCTGCTTCGACAACGAGCTGTACGCCAACACCGGTGGCCAGGAGTCGGGTTTGATGCAGAAGGGGTTCGTGGCCAAGATGGCGCCGGTCGGAAAGAAGTTCGACAAGGTCCGCCTGCCCGAGATCGCGCGCGAGTCGGGCTGCCAGTATGTCGTGAACATGACCGCGAGTCAGCCCGGCAAGGTGGAGAAGGTCATCAGGAACGCGGTCTACATCGCGCGGGAACTCGGGCCGACGTACGTCCAAATCTACACCCCGTGCATTCTGGAGATCGGCAAGCAGAGCATGGAAGGCTTACAAGAGATGCGCGATTCGGAGAAGCCCACCGAACGGTTCGCGTACAAGGAATACATCACCGACGAAGCCAAAGCCTATCTGGCCGATCTGGACGCGAAGCGGAAAGCGAAAGCGACGGCCCAATTGGCGGCCAAATAAGGGAGCGCGACGATGCAGAAACGGCTCAATATCCGGATTTCGGGGTTGGGAGGGCAGGGCGCGGTGACGTCGGCGCACCTGCTGGCCATGGCTGCCAACAAAGACGGGAAGTTCGCGATCTCGAATCCGTTCTTCGGCGCGGAGAAGCGGATGGCTCCGGCCGAGAGCTATGCCCGCATCGGTTCGGAGCGGATCTACGACCGGGGGGAGATCGTCTATCCCGAAGTGATCATGGTGTATCACCCCCAAGTCATCACGATGGGGAAGAGCTACACGATGCCGTTCTACTCCGGGATCAAACGGGACGGTCTCGTCATCATCAACTGCAGCGAGCCGCTGTTGTCGCAAGACGACGTCAAAACGTTGGACGACCTGAACGTTTTGGTGTTCTACATCGACGCCACGAAAGTGGCGCTCGAGGTCGCGGGGACCGAGCTGTCCAGCAATATGGCGATGATCGGTGCTCTCGCGGGTATTACGAAGGTGGTGACCCTTCAGGCATTGGATTTGGCGATTCAGGACCGGTTCGGCAAGAAGTACGTGGCGTCCGGCGGAACGGCCACGTTAGACGAGGCGATCAAGAAAAAGTTCGCGAAAAAGGAGCAGTTGCTCGCGAAGAACATGGCCACCGTGACGAAGGCCTACGAAATGGGGGCCACCTGGGCCGAGACCCACGCCTGTCTGGTGGCGGTCTAGAGGTGGGCGGTACCGGACGAGCGTAGCGGGAGAACGGGTGCATGTATAACGTTGCGTATGTGGAAGATGAGAGCTGTGTCGCCCAGAAGGGCTGTCGCCTCTGCATCATGTATTGCCCGGAGGCCGATTGCATCAAGCTCGACACCGTCAAGATGAAGGCCTACGTGGTGGTGAGCCGATGCAAGGGGTGCGAGTTGTGCAAGGTGATCTGTGACGCGGCGAAGCACAGCGCGATCATCATGGCGCCGGTCCATGGGGCGACCGGGGAGATCGATTTGAGCAAGAGAGCCGCCGAGGTGGCGGCCCTGGGCCAGGCCTATCAATAGTCCAATCTACGGTTCGACAGACCCCCATGGCGTTACGCCATGGGGGTCTGTTCTTTGAGTGTCCGCGCAGAGGAGGTGACCGCGGTATGACGGAAGAGTTCCAGCTTGCCTTGCTTCAGGTGGCGAAGGCCATGGACGGATTGGCGACGGCGTTCGAGCGACGCGTGACCGAGCTTCGCGCGATCGGCGAGTCAGAGGAACAGATCCGCGAGGCGGTCAAGGCGATTCAAGCCGTCAAGGACAGCGGTGCGATCTACCTGACCTGGGCCAACCACTACGCCAAGCAGGTCTCCGGCCAGGAGGGAGCCGACGACCTCGCGGAGGACGGTCCCCTCGACGGCGAGTGACATCCCGCTTCACGCTATCCCGCGCTTAACCCCTTGTCGTTCCTTGAAAGTTTGATGATCCTGTGCTATAAGTAGCACCGATTTGGAGGGCAGGCATGGCCGATTCCGGGTTGGTGATGCATGAGGAAGAGTTCACACTCATCGACGCCGAACTCGCGAAGCTCCACCAGCAGGCCAACGCCAAGCTGACCTTCCTGGTCGACAAGAATGGCCAATTGATCACCAGCGTCGGCGAGACGAAAGGGGTGGACACCACCTCGCTCGCCTCTCTGACGGCCGGCAACATCGCGGCGACCGGCGGGATGGCGAAGCTCCTCGGCGAAAAGGAGTTCTCGATCCTGTTCCACGAGGGGGAGAAGGACAACATCCACATCTCCCTCATCGGCCAGCGCGTGATCCTGGTCGTGATCTTCGACCAGCGCTCGTCGCTCGGGCTGGTCAGGCTTCGCGCCAAAAAGACCAGCGACGTCCTGGTGAAGATGTTCGAGGACATCTTTGTGAAGATCGAGAAGGAGCGGGGGGTGAAACATGCGGTGAAATCCCCGTTCGCCGAGATCACGGAAGAGGACATCGAAAAACTCTTCGGATAGGAGACGAGGCTCGGATGTCCTTCATCAACTATTCGGCCCGCGAGATCAACTGTAAAATCGTCTATTACGGCCCCGGACTGTGCGGGAAGACGACCAACTTGCTGTACATCTATAAGAAGACGAATCCCGACAGCAAGGGGAAGATGATCTCGCTCGCGACGGAGACCGAGCGGACGCTGTTCTTCGATTTTCTGCCGCTGTCGCTGGGCAGCATCCGGGGTTTTAAGGTCCGCTTCCACCTGTACACCGTGCCGGGCCAGGTGTTCTACGACGCGAGCCGGAAGCTGATTTTGCGCGGCGTGGACGGCGTGGTGTTTGTCGGCGATTCGCAGGTCGAGCGGATGGAAGCCAACGTGGAGAGCATGGAGAACCTGCGGAAGAACCTTCAAGAGCAGGGGTTCAACCCCGACACGATCCCGTGCGTGGTTCAGTACAACAAGCGCGATCTGCCGAACGTCGTTCCGGTGGCCGAAATGGACAAGGCCCTTAACGCCCGCAAGGCGCCGATCTTCGAAGCGGTGGCCATGAGCGGGACCGGCGTCTTCGATACCTTGAAAGAAGTATCCAAACAGGTGATCCTGGAGCTGAAAAAACAAGCCTGATTTCCGTTACTTCATAATCTTCCCCGGTAGCTCAGCTGGCAGAGCGATCGGCTGTTAACCGATTGGTCGCTGGTTCGAATCCGGCCCGGGGAGCCATTGACGCGCTCGAGCACCACGACGAGCGCCGTCGAGTCGCAGCGCCCCGCGGTGAGATCCTCCCGCGGGGCGCTGTCATGCTCAGGGCGGATCATTGCGCGAAGTTGCCGTCGCCTACGTAAATATGATACGGTGGCCGTGGACCCACCTCCGATGCTCCTGGGTCTCCTGGTCGTGGGGCGGTTCTGTGCCTCGGAAGGGAGGTCGTCGATGTTCTCCATCCGAACGGTTCTGGTCCCGATGGATTTCAGCGCCTGCGCCCTCGCGGCGCTCGACCACGCGGCGGATCTGGCAAGGCCGCAGCGCGGCACCATCCTTCTCCTCCACGTGGTCACACCGACCGCGAGCGGCCTCGCCGAGGCCGAGCCCATCGGTCCGGAGGTCGTGTCGCGTTTCGAGGATCGCCTGCGGCAACTGGCGGATCGGCTCAGGGCCGAGCGGCTCAACGCGGAGCCGCTCGTGTTAATCGGAAATATCGAGGACGAGATTCTGACGATGGCGAGTCGACGCGGGGTGGATCTCATCGTGATCGGGACGCACGGCCATTCGGGATGGGGACACCTCCTGCTGGGCAGCATGGCGGAGCGCATCGTCCGCCGGGCGGAGTGCCCGGTGCTCACCGTCAAGGACCACGTCGTCGCGCGCAGCCTCGAAGTCGAGGTCGATGCGGGCGAGGAGGCGTCGGAGTGACTCTCTGACGACATCGAGCGCCGGATCGCGGGGGAATCCATACACGCTGCATGGATTCGTCGTACAAGTCGATGTCCCCGTGAGAAGCCGGATAGCTTGATATGTCCCGCCCATGGAGCCAGAACTCGACCCCATCGCGGTCGAGGTAAAACCTCAGAGTGTCATTCATCGATATTCGCGGCTGTCGAACCGTATCCAGCCCCCAGGTCGTTTGCCCTCCGGGTCGTGATGCGTCCAATGGATGACGCCGCCCTTCTCGTTGTACTCGTACTCTCCGTGGACGGTCACCGAATCGCCCGGGGAGATCGGCACTCGCTTGGCGAGGTCGATGTTGTGGGCGATGAGCACGGTGTGGCGGGACGCGAGGCGGAGGATGAATCGCTGGTGGTGCGAGCCCTCGCGGTCGTCCGGCAGGAGGCGCTCCACGCGGCCTGAGCCCTCCACGGTGATGCCGGAACGCCGCTGTTGATGGGCGGTTTCGACGTCGACGGTGTGTGTCGACGGCGGGGGAGAGGGTCGGGAGGCGGGTTGGTAGGTCCAGACGAGCAGGGCGAGGGTGCACGCCGGAAGGGCGATCCACCATCGACTCTGGAGTTTCGAGTTCATCGGGGGGCCTCCCGAGGTCGCAGCCGTCGAGGCGGGTAGGCGATGAACGTGACCACGACCAGCGTCCCGAAGAGGGAGTAGATCAGCGTGAACACCCACGCCGGGGCGGTGTAGAACAGGAGGCGGTCGAGCCAGTAACCGATGAAGCTGATTTCATACGGTTCGGCGCCGGCGAGGACGCGGAAGCGATTTTCCAAGAGGGTCAAGGAACACGGGATGTCGAACCAGGACTCCAGCACCACGAAGCCGATCGCGGCGAGGTGCGCGACTCGGAAAACGAGGTGGCGCGCCCAGTTCCAGTGTTTGATCCGGCCGATGAGAATCGCCGCCTGGCCGACGACGACGAAGGCGACGAAGAGGGCGTGGATCGTCACCACCGTGTCGGCCGCGAACGCATAGGGATTCGCCATTGAGTTGCGTCCCCCGGTGTTCTCACGCGCCATTATACGCTTGAAAAGGCCGGTCGATGCGATTGCCGGGCGCGACGAAGGCGTAGGTTGTGGCCGCCCCTCAAGGGCCACACCGTGGGCCAAGCGCAGTAGGTGGGGCGGTACGGGCGTTGATCAGCCCGGCTGCCGCATCGCCTCGATGAGGATCTTTGCGACTTCCGGCCGTGAGAATTCGACCGGCGGGATCACGCCGTTGCTCAGCATCTCGCGGACCTTGGTGCCCGAGAGGGCCACGTGGTGCGCGGCATCGTGCGGACAGGTCTTGGTCGAAGCCATGCCCACACACTGCTTGCAGTAGAACGTGTGGTCGAAGAAGAGCGGCGTGATGCCGAGCTCGCCGTCTTTGAACTCCGCGAAGATGTGGTGGGCGTCGAACGAACCGTAGAAGTTGCCCACGCCCGCATGGTCGCGGCCCACGATAAAATGGGTGCAGCCGTAGTTTTTCCGGACCAGGGCGTGGAAGATCGCTTCGCGCGGCCCCGCGTACCGCATCGCGGCGGGCAGGACCCCGAGCAGCGTGCGGTTCTTGGGGTAGTAATTGTCCAGCAACACCTGGTAGCACTTCATCCGGACGTCGGCGGGGATGTCGTCCGATTTGGTCTCGCCCACCAGGGGGTGGATGAAGAGACCGTCGACGATCTCCAGCGCGCACTTCTGGATGTATTCGTGCGCCCGGTGGATCGGGTTTCTGGTCTGAAAGCCCACCACGGTTTTCCACCCGCGCTCGGCGAACGCCTTACGTGTCTCCGCGGGGTCGAAGCGGTGTTCGCGGAAGTCGCGGTGCTCCTGCCTGCGGAGCACGTCCACCGTCCCGCCCAGCAGCACCTCGCCGCGCTTGAACAGATACTCGACCCCTGGATGCTTCGGATCCTCGGTCCGATAGATCGCCCGCGCCGCGTGGGCCTTGTCGCGCTGGTAGCGTTCTTCCAGATGGAGGATCGCGAGCGCGTTCCCGCGTTCGTCGGTCAGCGCCACGTCGCGCCCGTCGTGCAATGACTTCGCCTGGTCGTGATCCACGGCCAGGATGATCGGCAGGCTCCAGGGCCGGCCGTTCGCCAAGTGCATGGTGTCGCGCACTCCCTCGTAATCCTTGCGCCCCATGAATCCTTCGAGCGGGCTGTAGGCGCCGACGGCGATCAGATCGAGGTCCGATTGCTCCCGCGCGTTGAGCGCGACCTTCGGCAGTTCGGCGGCCTTGCGCTCAAGTTCGGGGCGCTGCTCCTTTGGCGCCATGCAATCGACGAGGGTTCCGTGTGCCATTCTACTCCGCCTTGTTCTCGATCACCAATCGATAGTGTCCCGCTTCCTCCGCCAGCGACATCACGCGATACCCGTCGCTTTTCACGCTGCGCGGCACGTTCTCGGCCGGCTCGCCGGCGTCCAACAAGACCTCGAGAATCTGGAGAGGCTCCATCTCCTCGAGCTGCAGCTTCGTCTTCACGTAGTTCATCGGGCACGCGACGCCTAGCAGGTCGAGTGTGATCGCCGGGGCGCCGGTCGTTCCCGTCGCGGCTGGGGCGGCGGGAGACGACGCCTTGTCGTGACCGACTTTCAATGACGCGTCGATCTTTCCAAATGCCGTCTTGCAGGCCGCGGCCAGCGCCTTGGCCTCCTCGACGTAGGCCCGCGCATCGTCGGGCGTGAGACGCTGTTTGATCGTCGCGGCTCGACGGCGGACGGCGTCGTACCCGTCCCTGCCGATCACGCCCTTTTCCACCATACGCTGTTCGAATTCTTTGAGTATCAGCTCGTGGCTGGTCGGTTCGATCGCCTGCGTGACCAGGAGCGCCTTGGCGGCGGCCACGATGCCGAGCTCGGCGCGCGTTACGGCGTCCACCGGTTTGCCCTTCTCGATGAGGACGCTCGCGTGGGCCAGCTCGTACTTCGCGTCCTCGAAATGCTGTTCCACCATGTTGATCACGCCGCCCGCGCATTCCCCCGCGCCGGCTTCGTCGAGGCTGAACGGTTCGGTCGACCCGTAGTCGGAGTAGTCGGCCGACGCCTCCTCGAAGGCGGGCAGGCGGTCGTAGGGCGCCAGCGCCTCGGCGATCGGCGCCTTGCCGACGCGATCGATGAACGCCGTGAACGCCTCGCCGGGATGTCTCCGCTCGCGGTAGAGCGCCAGCAGGCGATCGACGACCTCCGGGATGCGCTTGGCCGGGTATTTCCCGGCGAGCACGCCGAACGCCACCCCCTGATCGGTCGAGCGGCCGCCGAGATGGAGCTGGTACGCGGGGATGAGGCGGCCGTTGGCCTTGTGGCCCAGGCCGTGAAGCCCGATCGCGGCGATGTGGTGCTGCGCGCACGAGTTGGGACACCCGCTGATCTT
Source organism: Nitrospirae bacterium RIFCSPHIGHO2_01_FULL_66_17 (assembly GCA_001803875.1). Lineage (GTDB taxonomy): Bacteria > Nitrospirota > Nitrospiria > 2-01-FULL-66-17 > 2-01-FULL-66-17 > 2-01-FULL-66-17. The sequence continues at coordinate 13,359 of MHEO01000082.1, forward strand.
GATGTCGATACCCTGCAGGTCGTCGGCGCAGGCGGCGCCGGTTGCCTCCAGGTGGTCGGTCAAGGCGCGGCCGACGCCCTTGGACGACGTGATGCCCAGGCCGCAGGTGTCGGCGCCCGGACACGCGATGACGTCGCCGACCCGCTGTGCCCCGGGACGACCGAGGCCGATCCCGCACAGCGCCTCGTAGAGCGCGGGGAGGTCGGCGTTGGCGACCCAGCGCAGCAGGAAGTTCTGCGTGACGGTGGTGCGGATCGTGCCGTGCGCGAAGCGATCGGTGATCCCGGCCAAGCCGCGGAGCTGGTCGGTGGACAGGTCGCCGATCGTCAGGGTCACGAGGACGGCCGAGTACCCCGGCTGTTTCTGCGGTGTGACGTTGGTGCCCCGCCACGCGGCGTACTGCGGGGGCGGCGTGTCGCCGTTGTGCGGTCCGCGCTGCGCGCCGTTGGACGGGACGGGCTCGGGCGCCAGATCGAACGGGGTCAGGCTGGCCGTCGCGCGGCCCTCCCGCAGGAAGGCGTATTCCTCGGCGTACATCGCGTAGAACTTTTCGAACCCGGCCTTCTCGATAAGGAACTTGATCCGCGCGAGGCTCTTGTTCTTCCGGTTGCCGTGACGGTTGAAGACCCGGAGTACCGCCTCGCAGCGCAGATGGAGTTCCTGAGCCGGCACCCATTCTTCCAGGAGGTATGGTTTCTTCGGGCTGGCGCCGAGCCCCCCGCCGACGGTGAGGCGGAACCCGACGCGCTCGCGGCCGTCGACCGTCTGGTTGACGGCCAGGACGCCGAGGTCGTGGATGCCGGTCAGCGCGCAGTCGGTGGCGCACCCGGAGAACGCGAACTTGAACTTTCTCGGCAGGTTTTCGCAGACCGGATTGCGGAGAAAGTGGGAGGCGATGGCCTTGGCGTACGGGGTGACGTCGGTGACCTCGCCCGGGCAGATACCCGCGTAGGGGCAGGCGGTCACGTTGCGCACGGTGTTTCCGCACGCCTCGCGCGTGGTGAGCCCCACCTCGACCAACCGCCGCATGATGTCGGCGGTGTGTTCGAGCTTGACGTAGTGGATCTGAATGTCCTGCCGGGTCGTGAGGTGGGCGACGCCGGTGGAGTACCGGTCGCTGAGGTCGGCCACGCGGCGAAGCTGGGACGGCGTCATCCCGCCGAACGGGATCTTGATCCGCACCATCTGCACGCCGTCCTGCCGCTGCCCGTAGATGCCGTGCTGGAGGCGGAACCGACGGAAGACTTCCGTATGGACCTCCCCGCGGAGAAAGCGCCGGGCCTCCTCTTCGTAGTGGTCGATTTCCTCCTGGATTTCCAGGGGAATGGGGTGGGTGACGACGTCCGTCTGGGCCATGGCGTGCTCCTCGGAGCGCTTACCGGGTGGGTGCGCTCGCGCGGCCATGCAGGCCGCATTCCTTGTGCTCGGGCGATTCCCACCACCACCGGCCGGCGCGAATGTCTTCGCCGGGCTTGATCGCGCGCGTGCACGGGGCGCAGCCGATGCTGGGGAAGCCCTGATCGTGAAGCCTGTTGTACGGCACCTTGTTGGCCTTGATGTACTCCCAGACCTGCTCTTCGGACCAATTGATCAAGGGGTTGATCTTGGCGATCCCGCCGTGCGCCGCGTCGCACTCGATCATCGGGGTGGCGGTTCTGGTGACCGCCTGGGCGCTGCGCAGACCCGTGATCCACGCCTTCGCGCCCGCCAGCGCGCGGCCCAGGGGTTCGACCTTCCGGACGCCGCAACACTCCTTGCGGTTCTCGACGCTGTGGTAGAACAGGTTGACCCCCTTGGCCCGCACCATCCGCTCGACGGCGTCGGCCTGCGGGCAGTACGTCTCGATCGTCACCCCGTAGCGGTCGCGAATCGCGTCCATCACCTCGTAGGTTTCCGAGTGGAGGCGACCGGTGTCGAGGCAAAAGATCCGCGGGGACTGATGCAGCCTGGTCATCATGTCGACGAGCACGACGTCCTCCGCGCCGAAGCTGCACGCGAGCGTGACCGCCGAGTCAAACTCGGCCAGGGCCCATTTCAGCACGGCTTGCGGGGGCTGTGAGCCGTACCGGTCGTTTTCAATCTGCAATTGTTCGGCGGAATAGGTGACGGCCGATGATTTCATAGGTTGTTGCGCTCCTTCACGTGATCGATCGGTGAGGACGATGGAGGAAAGACCCCTCGGTGACGCGAAAAATTTCCTTGAAGACTCCGGACCAGCCCGCTGTGTGTGAGTCGTGATTTCCCTAGGAAATACAACTCACTATAAGAGGGCGGGGAACGGCTTGTCAAGCGCTTTTTCAGGGATTGTGGGGCGTGCCTTGTCATTCCGTGAGGGGTTCTGGTATCGTACAGTCGGTATGCGGCTCTGGAGCCATCGCTGACGTGGATATTCCCTGGTACGCGATCGTCGCGATCGTCGCGCTCGTCCTCGCCAACGGGTTTTTCGCCGCCGCCGAAATCGCGATCATCACCATGCGGAAGAGCCGGGTCTTGCATCTCGTCGAGGCCGGCAGGCACCGGGCGCTCGACCTGCAGCGGCTGCAGGCCGACCCCGAACGGTTCATCGCCGCCATCCAGATCGGGATCACGGTGGTCAGCGCGCTCGCGGGCGCCGTCGGCGGCGTGACCGCGATCGAGAACCTCAAGCCCTACCTGGAGCAGATTCCGTATCCGGTGCTCCGCGACGCCAGCGAGGGGATCGCCCTCGCCATTGTCGTCGTGGCGATTTCCTATCTCTCGCTGGTGTTCGGCGAACTCGTGCCGAAATCCCTGGCGTTGCGCTACCCCGAAACCATCGCGCTTTGGGTCGCGTGGCCGATCGAGGTGCTGGCGCGGCTGTCGTCGGTGGTCATCACCATCCTGACCTGGTCCAGCCGCCTCCTCCTCAAGCCCTTCGGCGCGACGCGGGAGCACCAGTTCGTGTCGGAAGAGGAGATCAAAAGCCTCCTGCTGGAGGGGCGCCAGAAGGGCGTGTTCGACTCCACCGAGCAGGAGCTGATCCACTCGGTGTTCGAGTTCACCGACATCTCCGTGAAAGAGGTCATGGTGCCGCGGCCCAACATCCACGCGATCAAACTCGATACGCCGACTGATGCCGTGCTGGCCGACATCGTCGAGGCCAAGTTCTCGCGGTATCCGGTGTACCGGGAGGAACTCAACGACATCTGCGGCATCGTCTATTACAAGGACCTGTTGGGCGCCATGGCCCGGCGGGAGCCGATCGACCTGAAAACCCTCATGCACCCGGCCTATTTCGTGCCCGAGAGCATGAAGGTCAGCCACTTGCTGAAGGAGATGCAGCGGCGGCACACGCAGATGGCGATCGTGATCAACGAATACGGGGCCGTCGAGGGCCTGGCCACGATGGAGGACCTCATCGAGGAAATCGTGGGCGAGATTCGGGACGAGTACGATCTCGAGGAGCGGCCCGTCGAGCGGCTCCAGGACGGCTCGCTCGTGGTCGACGCCGCGCTCTCGGTGCGCGATCTCAAGGAGGAATACGGCCTCCCGATCCCCGAATCGCCGCTCTACGAGACGCTCGGGGGCTTCGTGATGGCCCAGTTGCAAAACGTCCCGCGCAGCGGGGCCATCACGCACTACGGCCAGTACAAGTTCACGATCGTCGATATGGAGGGGCGGCGCATCATGAAGGTAAAAGTCGAGAAGGCCCCCGGACTGGTCGAGAAAAAGGTCGCGCCGTAACGTCGGGTCACGTCCGTCCCGACGACCCCTCCAGGACCAGCGCGCGATACAGGCGGCGCAGCGCGACCGCGACGGCGCCCGGCCGACCGTCGCCGACCCTCCGGCCGTCGACGGTCGTCACCGGCAACACCTCCATCCCCGTGCTGGTCAGAAAGACTTCGTCGGCGGCCTGCAGGTCGTCGGGCGTGAGCGGGGTTTCGTCGCAGGCGAGTCCCTCGCGGCGCGCCAGGTCGATCACCACGCCCCGCGTGATGCCGGCCAGGAGGCCGACGGAGGTCGGCGGCGTGGCGATCCGGCCTCCCGCCGCGCAAAACACGTTGCTCGCGCTGCCTTCGGCGACCAGGCCCGATTCCGTGCAGAGGATCGCCTCGTCGGCGCCCCGGGCGATCGCTTCCCGCTTGGCCTGCACGTGCGTCAGGAAACTCAGCGGTTTGAGCGCGGGATCGAGGCACGACGGCGGCACGCGCGTCGCGGCGGCGATCATCGCCGAGGCGCCGCGCGCGTACAGCGGTTCGGGATAGCCTGAGAACGGGCGTCCGACCACGACCACCGTCGGCCGCGCCGCGTCGTCCGGCGCCCACCCCTCCGAGCCGCCCCGCGTCACGGTGGACCGCACGAGCCCGCCGCCGAGCGCGTTGCGGTCGATGACCTCGAGGATGACGGCCGCGAACGCGTCGCGGCCCGGGAGCCCCGGGATGCCCAGCGCCGCCGCCGAGGCGAGGAGCCTCCGGACGTGGGCGTCCGGCAGAAACGGGCGGCCGTCATAGACCCTGAGCGTGTCGAAGACGCCGTCGCCGTATCGAAACCCGCGATCGTGCACCGACACCGCGGCCTCATGGTCCGGCACAAACGCCCCGTTGACGTACGCCCACATGGGACTATCCCGGCGTCTCGCCCAGCGCCTCGAACAGGGCCCGGGCCTTGTACAGCGTTTCGGAATACTCCCTGTCAGGATCCGAGTCCGCCACGATGCCCGCGCCGGCGTGGAGCGACACCTCGCCACGCCGGCTGACCAGCGTGCGGATCGCGATGTTCCAGTCCATGTCGCCCGACCACGAGAGGTAGCCGATCGATCCGGTATAGAGCCCGCGGGGCAAGGGTTCGATCTCCTCGATGATCTCCAGGCAGCGGATCTTCGGCACGCCGGTGACGGTGCCGCCGGGAAAGACTGCGTCGAGCAGATCGAACCCCGTGGCGCCGTCGCGCAGGGCGCCGCGAATGTTGGAGACGATGTGGATCACGTGGGAATACCGCTCGGTCACCATGAACTCGTCGACCTTCACACTGCCGTAGGCGCACACCCGGCCGAGGTCGTTGCGTTCGAGGTCGACCAGCATGAGGTGCTCGGCGCGTTCCTTGGCGTTGAGCAGCAGGTCGGCGGTCAGGTCGGCGTCCTCTGCGGCGTCCGCGCCGCGCGGCCGGGTGCCCGCGATCGGCCGGGTGTCCGCCTCGCGCCCGGAGAGCCGGACAAGGCGTTCGGGGGACGAACTGACGACCTGGGCGTCGCCCAGGTCGAGATAGGCCGCGAAGGGGGAGGGGTTGATCGCCCGCAGGCGACGATAGAGCGAGAAGGCGTCGCGGTCGCCGAGGGGCGCCGCGAACCGTTGCGCCAGATTGGCCTGAAAGATATCCCCCGCGGCAATGTAGGCCTTGGCGCGCTCGACCATGGCGCAATAGTCGGCGCGGGACGTGCACGGAGAGACGGTGAGCGGCGCGAAGGGCGGGTCGGGCGGCGGCCGGCGGCCGCCCGACCCGG
>MHEO01000082.1:18826-27396 GCA_001803875.1 Nitrospirae bacterium RIFCSPHIGHO2_01_FULL_66_17
TCGGTTCGGCGAGAAACCGCTCGCCGGGCGGACAGAAGGACAGCACGATGCGTCGCTCGACGTGGTCGAACGCGACGACGAGATCGACGAACAGCCAGTGGACGTCCGGAAAGTCCGACGGGCGGAGACGGGAACCCGCGCGCCGGTGGCGGCGGGAGAGGTCGTAGCCGAGGCACCCCACCGCGCCGCCCAGGAACGGCGGGAGGCCGGGGACCGCGGGAACCCGGGATCGGCGCCAGATGCCGAGCAGGACGTCCAGGGGATCGCCGATCGTGGTCGAGGTCGCGCCGGGCGTCTCCGGGTTTCCTCGAGACGGTTCCCAGCGTTCGACGCGGTCGCCGCGCGCGGTGACGATCAGGTAGGGCGAGCCGCCGAGGAACGAATACCGGCCGTGGCCGGCCGCGCGCGCTCCTCGCGGCGCGCTCTCCAGCAGGAATGAGGGCGTGGCGGTTCGGAATATGGGGTAGATGTCCACGGGGCTCGTTCCTACGGCGGGCAGCGTGCCGATCAGCGGGAGCGGGGTGGGGCTGTTGAGGAACGCCGAGTCGTTCGTGATCACGGGCCCATCTTGGCGGAGCCCTCGCGACGAAGTCAAGGCGCGCGTCCTCGCGCAAAAAATGTTCGCCGCACACTTGATTTCTTGAGCCCCCTGGTGTATCTGTATGCCGGTTTAACGCGCGGATCGGCGTCCCTGTCGGGATGCCGGTGATTGATGACCGACGTGAAAGGGGGTGAATCGATGAAGAAGCTCGTCGTATTGTTCGTGGTTGCCGCGTTGGCGTTGCTGCCGATGACGGGATGCGAATCGAAGAAGCTCAAGGAGGAGAACGCCAATCTCAAGCAGCAAGTGGACTCCTTAACCCAAGAGAAGGGCGGCCTGGCGGCGAAGGCCGACGAATTGGGCAAGGCCAACGCCGACCTGCAGCAGAAGGTCAGCCAGTTGGAGAAGAAGGTCGCGGACCTCTCGAAGCCGAAGGCTCCGGCCAAGGCGCCTGCAAAGGCCCCGGCAAAAGCGCCCGTAAAAAAGAAGTAGATTCCGTCGTTTTGAGGCGGTGTAACCGAAGGGCGGACCAATTGGTCCGCCCTTTGTTTATCTTGAGCGCGGTTTGACAGCCGTCGCGGCCCATTTATAGTTAGCTCATCCATTGACCCACCGACGGAGATTCAACGCTATGGATGAGGAAACCATTCGCCCCGACATGGCGCACCCCTATCTCTCGGGGGCGGATCCCCGCGTTCCGGCGCTCAACGTCCTGAGCGGTCCCCTGGAGGGCCGGGAGTATCGGCTGACGAACGAGCTCTACGTGATCGGCCGCGATCCGGAATCCGACATCGTCATCGACCAGCGCGAGGTCTCCCGCAGGCACGCCAAGATCATGAGGATGGCCAGCGAGTATCTTCTGGCGGATCTCTCCAGCGCCAACGGGGTCTACGTCAACAATCTCAAGCTGGATCGGCACGTCCTCGCGCACGGCGACGTGTTCCAAATCGGATCCTGCGTGTTTCAGTTCGTCTGGGATCGCGGCGAGGCGGCCAGCCGATGAGCGTGAGAAGCCGGAAAGCGGAGTCCCCTAAACTCTCGGCGGTGCCGGCGCGTGCACGGGACCGCCGTGGCGACGCCTCCCGCGGGGCGGCGCCCGTGCAGCGGACCGACGCGCGCGAGCTGGCCAAGCTGATGAGCCACCTGCCCGGGATGGTCTACCGCTTCCGGACCGACCGGGACGGGACGATGGAGTTCGTCAGCGACGGGTGTCTTGATCTGACGGGATATCGGGCCGCCGATTTCCTCGATCACGGCGTCTCCTATCGTCAACAGGTGGTGCACCCTGACGATCGAGAATCCGCCTGGCGGAACATCCGGACCGCGCTCCGAGAGAAACGGGCGTTCCAGGTGGTGTATCGCATTCGCACTGCTGACGCGAGCGAAAAGTGGGTGTCGGAGCAGGGGCGGGGAATCTTCGCGCCGGACGGCGCATTGACCGGGGTGGAGGGGTTCGTCAGCGACGTCAGCGAGTGCAAGCGGGCCGAGCTGTCGTTGGCCGAACAGGCGGTGCGCGATGTCCTCACGGGGTTGTACAACCGGCGGTATTTCGACGAGCAGATCGCATCCGAGCTGGCCAGGGCGCGCCGCACCAATCAGTTCGTCGCCTTCCTGCTGTGCGATCTGGATCGATTCAAGTCGATCAACGACACGAAGGGGCACCTGGCGGGAGACGAGATCCTCCGGTCGGTGGCGAGAACGATTCAATCCTGCACGCGCGGGACCGACCTGATCGTCCGCTGGGGCGGGGATGAGATCGTGGTGGTGCTGACCGAGACCGGTCAGGCGGGCGGGCTCATCGTGGGTCAGCGGATCCGGCGCGAGCTCCGGCGGATGAGCGAGGCCCGAGGACTCGGTCTGGACATGAGCATCGGGATCGCCATGTACCCCGAACACGGCGAGACGGCGGATGCGCTCATCCGGCTGGCCGACCGGGCGCTCTACATCGCCAAGAAGAGCGGCGACAAGATTCACATCGGCGAGGAGCACTATCGCCTGGACGAGCAAGCCATCAAGGTCGTCTTCCAGCCGGTCGTGGACGTGTGGTCGGATCAGGTGTTGGGGCACGAGGCGCTGAGCCGGGATCCTCAGGGGCGGCTGAGCATCCTCGAGTTGTTCAAGAAGTACCACGCCGTTGGCCAGCTCGACGAGCTCAAGCGGATCTGCTTCGTGGAACAGTTGCGGGTGGCCGCCGAGCTGAAACTGTCACGGGTCTTCCTCAACGTCGATCTGACTTCCCTCGAGCACCTCGACTCGGTGGTCAAACCGCCCGGCATGGACGTGATCCTGGAGATTTCCGAGGTGGAGGCGCTGCACGACGTCGAGAACCACCTGGCCATCGCGACGAAGTGGCGCGCGAAGGGGTTCAAGTTCGCCATCGACGATTTCGGGGCGGGGTTCGTGTCGCTGCCGTTCATCGCCCGGTTGATGCCGGAATACATCAAGATCGACCGCTCGCTCGTCATCCAGAGCGCGTCGTCCGACACGTTCAAGGGATTTTCGAGGCACCTGCTCCTCGCCCTGCGGATGTACGCGACCGAGGGCATCATCGCCGAGGGGATCGAAACGGAGAAGGAGCTTCAGGCGATGAAGGGGATCGGGATTTTCCTGGTGCAGGGTTTCTTGCTTGGCAAACCCAAAGAGATGACCTAGCCGCCTGCCCGAGTCATCGGGTGGTGGAGCCTGTTCAGGAATGCGTCAGATGCAAGGCGGAGCGAGGAATCCCCCCGGAGCGTACTGAGTCGTACGTGAGGAGGGATTCCGAAGCGACAACGCCGCAGATGACCATTCATGGACAGGCTCCTCAGATCCGGCGCGAGCGCTGATGATCGTCCGGCACGAGCACGGGCGAGGCCGAACCCGCCGGGCGGTCCAGCTCGCCGTCCATCGTGTCGAACACGAAGTCCTTCCCGTTAAAGTCCAGGATTTTGGGGATCGGCAGCTTGCGCGGCGTGGGGCATGACCGTCCCACATGGTTGGAAAACTCCTCGGGGAAATGCTTGAGGATGCTCCGCACGATGATGGACTCGGCGTTGATCAGGAAGCAGCGGCCTTTGCCGGGCATGCGCTCGGTGATCGACCACGCCTCGATCATGTCCTCCTCGGTGCCCGTGCCTTGCTCCATCTTGAGCACGCGGTGGGTGATCTCCTTCGTGCTCCAGTTGCACGAGAAGCACTGGCCGCAGCTTTCGTTGGCGAAGAAGCGCGAGAAATTGTACGCCACGTGGACCATGCACGCCGTGTCGTCGTACACGATCACGCAGCCGGAGCCCAGCCCCGAGTCCACCTTCTTGAGCGCGTCGAAATCGAGCGGGGTGTCGAACAGGTCGGGCGTGAGCAGCCCGCACGACGGCCCTCCGGGGAACACCGCCTTGAACGTCCGGCCGGGCTTGGGGCCGCCGGCAACCGCGAGCAGCTGCGTCATCGTGGTGCCCATCGGCAGCTCGTAGTACCCCGGCTTGGCCACGTCGCCGGACACCGTCCAGATGAAGGTGCCCGGGCTCCTCGGCGTGCCCATGCTCCGAAACCAGTCCGCGCCGTTGCGCATGATGTGGGCGACGTGCGACAGCGTTTCGACGTTGTTGACCACGACCGGCGACGCGATGCCGCCCCCGGAAAACGGCAGGCCCCACTCGAACGGCTTGACCTGCCGGGGCATCGCCGCGTTCCCCATGATCGTTTCGAGCATCGCGGTCTCTTCGCCGAACAGGTAGGTGGCCGGACCGATCGACAACTCGATCGTCACTCGCCGTCCCGATTTCAGCACGTTGGGACCGATGTAGCCCTTCGCCTCGCACTCGGCGAGGGCGTCGCGCAGTCGTTGAATCTGCCGGGTGAAAATTTCCTTGAGGCAGATGAAGGCCCTGTCGGCTTCGATCGTCAGCGACGCGATCGCCACGCCCTCGATCAATTGGTAGGGGTTCAGCAGGAGGAGCGGCCGGTCTTTGTATGTACCCGGTTCCCCCTCGGCGCCGTTGCACGCGAGGTACTTCCTCCCGTCGGGCGACTCCTTCTGGCGCGTCCCGGCCCATTTGATGCCGGTGGGGAATCCCGCGCCGCCGCGTCCGCGGAGACCGGACTTCTTGATCTCCTCGATGACCGCGTCGGGCGACATGGACAGCGCCTTCTCCAGGCCCCGCCATCCGCCGGTCTTCGCGTATTCCTCGGCGGTGGTGATCTCGTGATCGGGAAGCAGGTATCCGGGCACAATGACCTCCTGTGATCGGCGTCGATCAGACCGTCGCGGCCGGGCGAGCGGTCGTTAAGCCGCAATTATATCGCACATTCGCGGCCAAGACTCAAGCCCCGGTCTCCCGCGCGACGGCCCCGGGAGCGACCGGAAGGGCACAGAATAAAGCAGAGCGAGGGGGCAAGTCAATGAGAAATCCCCCCTCACCCCCCTTTGACAAAGGGGGGTGAGGGGGGATTTTCCGAGTAGAACGATGGGCGGTCAGACGGCGAACTTTTTTGGCGCGCAGCGGCCGCCGCGTTCGATGGCGACCGCGTTGTCGGCGATCGTCACCACGTACGCGCGGTCCCTGGCGGTCACCAGCCGGCGCTCGACGATCAGCGTCGTGCGGCCGTCGTCCCACATCTCCACGTCGCCGTTGGGGGTGGGGAGGTGAAAGCCGGCGCCGTACTCGCGGATGGCGCCGGACAGAAAGGCCTTCCAGGGCATGCTCGACGAGTAGGCGACGGAGTGCGTGATCTCGATCTGCGAGAGCCGCCCCGCGGTGAACGTGCACCAGATGCCGGTCACGTTGACCCGCAGCCCGACGACCGAGAACAGCCGCTCGTCGCCCAACGCGCCGATCTCCTCGGCCGGCACTGTGGCCAGAAAGTCATCGATCGGCATGCCGAGCTCAAACGGCGCGAGCACCCGCGTGATCGAGATGGTGGCCACGGCAAACGGCGCCGAGAACACCACCCATACCGCCGCGAGCCACGCTGCGGGACGGCAAATTCTTCGAGCCATCGCAACGCTCATGGGATCAGTCTAGGCGAGCCGAAGAGGGGAACGCAAGCCCTCAGGACAGAGGGCGGGCAAACAAAAACCCGGAAGCGGATCCTGCGATCCTGGTGCGGCTCCGGCGTCCGCGCTTCCGGGTCTGGTGGCGCTGGGTGTTTCGTCCCAGCTTCGCCGAAGGAAGGCGTGGCCTAGGACGCCGCCACCTCACTCGCCGTAGGGTTGGTACTGCCCACTGGACCACCTCCTTTCATCGGCGGGACACCGCAGCGCGCGGACCCAGACCCGCGAGCACCCATTCACCGGACCGCCGCTGCCCGGATCCTGGGACGCCTCCCCCCGTGGGAGACTTGGGGAAGAGTGATTCCCCTCATTGGGCGCGAGTATACCACGGGGCGTGAGACCGTGAAAAGGACCATGAGGGGTGAAAATTTCAGGGTTGTTGTGCGATAATGGGCCGATCTGAACCGGACACGCGGAGGGCGCAGCGAGGGATGACACCGAAGACAATGTTCGAAAAGATTTGGGACGCCCATGTCGTCCACGAGGAGCCGGGCCGGCCGTCGCTCCTTTATATAGACCGGCACTTGATCCACGAGGTCACGTCGCCCCAGGCGTTCGACGGCCTGCGGCTCGCCAAGCGCCGGGTGCGGCGTCCGGAGTTGACGTTCGCCACGATGGACCACAACGTGCCCACCACGGCCCGCTCGCTGCCGATCGAGGACGAAATCTCCGCCCGCCAGATGGACACGCTGTCGCGGAACTGCAAGGAGTTCGGCATCACGCTGTTTGATCTCACAAGCCCCGAGCAGGGCATCGTCCACGTCATCGGCCCCGAGCTGGGGTTGACCCTGCCCGGCGCGACCGTCGTGTGCGGCGACAGCCACACGTCCACCCACGGCGCGTTCGGCGCGCTGGCGTTTGGGATCGGCACCAGCGAGGTCGAGCACGTCCTGGCCACCCAGTGTCTGCTCCAGGACAAGCCGAAGACGTTTCTCATCGAGGTCAGCGGCGCCCGACCGTACGGCGTCGAGGCGAAGGACATCATTCTGTCGATCATCGGGCGCATCGGCACCGACGGCGGAACCGGCAGCGTGATCGAATACGCGGGCGACACGATCCTCGGGCTGTCGATGGAAGAGCGCATGACCGTGTGCAACATGTCGATCGAGGGCGGAGCCCGCGCCGGCATGATCGCGCCGGACGAGAAGACGTTCGCGTATCTGCGCGGACGGCCCCACGTGCCGAAGGACTTTGACGCGGCGGTCGCGCGGTGGAAGGTCCTTCCCGGCGATCCGGGCGCGGCGTTCGATCGCACGCTGCGGATCGACGCGCGGACGCTGACCCCGCAGGTCACGTGGGGGACCAACCCCGGCCAGGTGGTCGCGGTCGACGCGCGCGTCCCGGATCCCGCCGAGTTCGGCGATCCCAACGCCAGAAAGTCGGCCGAGCGCGCGCTCGACTACATGGGGCTCCGGCCCGGCACGCCGATCACCGAGATTGCGATCGACCGCGTCTTTATCGGCTCGTGCACGAACTCCCGGATCGAGGACCTGCGCCGGGTCGCGCGGTTCGTGAAGGGCCGTCGCGTGACGCCGAAGGTCTACGCGATGGTCGTCCCGGGGTCGCAGCGGATCAAGCACCAGGCCGAGGATGAGGGATTGGATCGGATCTTCAAAGATGCGGGGTTCGACTGGCGCGAGTCGGGATGCTCGATGTGTCTCGGCATGAACCCCGACACGCTCAAGCCCGGCGAGCGGTGCGCGTCCACCTCCAACCGGAATTTCGAGGGCCGGCAGGGCAAGGGCGGGCGGACCCACCTGGTGAGCCCCCTGATGGCCGCGGCGGCGGCCGTCGAGGGTCGCTTCGTCGATATCCGCCGGTACGACCTGAAAGGGAACTGACGCATGGAGCCGTTTCGCACGCTGGATGGGCTCGTCACGCTCTTGGATCTGCCCAACGTCGACACCGATCAGATCATTCCGAAGCAATTCCTCAAGCGGATCGAGCGCACGGGTTTTGGGCAGTTCCTCTTCTACGATTGGCGGTTTCTCGACGGCACGCGGCCCAATCCCGACTTCGAGATGAACGCGGAGCGCTATCGCGGCGCCACGATCCTGGTCACGCGCGCCAACTTCGGCTGCGGTTCGTCGCGCGAGCACGCGCCGTGGGCGCTCCTCGATTACGGCTTCCGCTGCCTCATCGCGCCCTCGTTCGCCGATATCTTCTACAGCAATTGTTTGAAGAACGGCATCCTGCCCATCCGGCTGGATGAAGAGCAGGTCGACGCGATCGTCCAGCGCGTGCGGAGCATGGCGGGCTACCGATTGCGCGTCGACCTGAACGGCAAAACCATTACTTCCGACGACGGTCCGGTGTATCGTTTCGATCTCGACGAGTTCCGTCGCCAATGCCTGCTCAACGGCTTGGACGACATCGGTTTAACGCTTCAGCACGAGGACAGGATCAGCCGGTACGAGGCGCGCCGAGCGCTCCAGCCGGCGCGGTGATCCAGCCGTCGCCGCGGGAGATGTGCGGCCGGCGGAGCGGTGAGAGTTTGTGAAACGTTCTGACAGGGGAGAGGACGCATGGGGGGAAACCCGAAAGCCACGTTTGAGAAGCGCCGCAAGGAGATGAAGCGGAAGCAGAACCAGAAAGAGAAAGCCGCGAAGCAAATGGCCCGGAAGGACGAGAAGTCCAAGGTCGGACCGCACCCGGCCGGGGAAGACCCCGATCTGGCGGGCCTGGTCCCTGGCCCAAATCAACCCCCGCCCGACGAAGCCTAGGCGCCTGTCCATGAAGGGTCATCTGCGGCGTTGTCGCTGCGCTTCCGGTGCTCACGTACACACTGAGTACGCTCCGCTCCGGTGCTCGCTCCGCCTTGCATCTGACGCCTTCCTGAACAGGCTCCACCACTACTCGGACCAAAACTCGGATACTCCTAACCCGCGTCCCAGTCGGTGTGCACGTTGCCCTCGCGGTCGATCCGCTGATAGGTGTGCGCGCCGAAGAAGTCCCGCTGGGCCTGGATCAGGTTGGCGGGGAGCCGCTCGGTCCGGATCG
>MHEO01000083.1 GCA_001803875.1 Nitrospirae bacterium RIFCSPHIGHO2_01_FULL_66_17
GATCGCGATGGAAGAAGGACTGCGGTTTGCGATCCGGGAAGGCGGCCGCACCGTGATCGCGATGGAAGAAGGACTGCGGTTTGCGATCCGGGAAGGCGGCCGCACCGTCGGCGCCGGTGTCATCACCGGCGTCATCGCGTGAGCCCGTCCATGAATGGACATCTGCGGCGTTGTCGCTTCGGAATCCCTCCTCACGTACGACCCAGTACGCTCCGGGGGGATTCCTCACTCCGCCTTGCATCTGGCGCATTCCTGAACGGGCTCCAAGGATAGACATATGGAGGCGTTATGCGAGAGATTGTGACCGTGGCGTGCCTGGATTGCAAGGAGCGCAACTACTCCACGACGAAGAATCGCCGCAACACCCCGGATCGTCTGGAACTCAAGAAATATTGCAATCGGTGTCGGAAGCAGACCGCCCACAAAGAAGTCAAGTAGTCGGCGGCATGGGGAACCGGAAAACATCTCCGAGCCTCGGCGCAGAGGGCGCGCCTGCGTTCGGCCTAGGAAGCTCGGATAGGCCAGTAGCTCCAACGGCTAGAGCAGCGGTCTCCAAAACCGCGGGATGGGGGTTCGAATCCCTCCTGGCCTGCCATCCCCGTGTGAGCGGGCTGCGTCACGCCGACAAAGGTTTCCAGCGCCGAGGCTGCGAGATGAGGATGAGACGATGAAGAGGTTGATTGCGAGCGTCAGGGAGTTTCTCCAAGAGGTCGGGGCGGAGCTCAGGAAAGTCTCGTATCCGACGCGGGCCGAGACGATGGGATCCACGTCGGTCGTGTTGATCTTCGTGGCCGTCGTGGCGGTGTTTTTGTCCGTGATGGACGCGGTGTTGGTCAGGCTCGTTGGTCTCATCATTGGATAGTCAATCCGAACAAAAGGCAGACACGATGGCGATGGCGATGGAGTGGTACGTGGTCCATACCTATGCGGGGTTTGAGAACCGGGTCAGGCAGAGCATCGAAGAGCGCTCCAAGACCTTCGGTCTGTCCGACAGAATCCGCAAGGTCATGATCCCGACCGAAGAGGTGGTCGAGATCCGGGACGGCAAGCGCCGGATGTCGACCAAGAAGTTCTTCCCGGGATACGTGCTGGTCGAAATGGACATGAACGAAGAGACCTGGCAACTCGTCAAGAACACGCCGAAGGTCACCGGGTTCGTGGGCGGGGGCGGCGGGCTGCCGCTGCCGGTGAGCCCGGAGGAGATGGCCACGCTCTTAAACCAGATGGATGCCACGACGGTCAAGCCGCGGAGCAAGACGCAGTTCCAGAAGGGCGAGAACGTGCGGATCATCGACGGCCCGTTTCTCGGGTTCAACGGGATCGTCGATGAGGTGCACCAGGAGCATTCCAAGGTCAAGGTGCTGGTGAGCATCTTCGGCCGGTCCACGCCGGTGGAGCTGGGATTTCTGCAGGTCGAAAAGGTGTGACGTAGGGGCGACCCGGCGGGTCGCCCATCCGCGCAACGCGAAAGGAACAGGGTATGGCGAAAGTCGTGACCGCGATGGTCAAACTGCAGATTCCGGCCGGAAAGGCCAATCCCGCGCCGCCGGTCGGCCCGGCGCTGGGGCAGCACGGCGTCAACATCATGGAGTTTTGCAAGACCTTCAACGCGAGGACGCAGGCGCTGGGCGATTCCATCATCCCGGTGGTGATCACCATCTACGCCGACCGGACGTTCACGTTCATCACCAAAACGCCGCCAGCCTCGGATCTGCTGAAGAAGGCGGCCGGCATCATCAAGGGGTCGGCCACGCCGCACAAGGAGAAGGTGGGCAAGCTGTCGGCCGCGCAGATTCAGGACATCGCCAAGACCAAGATGCCCGACCTCAACGCGATCGATCTGCCCGGGGCCATCCGGATCATCGAGGGGACGGCTCGCAGCATGGGGTTGCAGGTGACTCCCTCGTCCGAAAGGAAGTAAGCGCCATGGGAAAAAAATTCGAGGCCGCCAAGAAACGAGTCGAGCCGCGGTTGCACGACCTGCGGGAGGCGCTCGACCTCGTCAAAGGCGCCCACTTCGTCAAATTTGATGAGTCGGTCGACATGGCCGTCCGGCTGGGCGTCGATCCCAAGCATTCCGATCAGATGGTTCGCGGATCGGTCGTGCTGCCGCACGGGGTGGGGAAGACGGTCACCATCATCGTGTTCGCCAAGGGCGAGAAGGAACGCGAGGCGCGGGACGCCGGGGCCGACCACGTCGGCGCGGACGACCTGGCGGATCGCATCGCCAAGGGTTGGATGGAGTTCGACCGCGTGGTGGCGACGCCGGATCTGATGGGCGTGGTGGGGCGGCTGGGCAAGATCCTCGGGCCGCGCGGCCTGATGCCGAATCCCAAAACGGGCACCGTGACGTTCGATCTCGCCCGGGCGATTCGCGAGA
The DNA here is from genome assembly GCA_001803875.1 of Nitrospirae bacterium RIFCSPHIGHO2_01_FULL_66_17. Lineage (GTDB taxonomy): Bacteria > Nitrospirota > Nitrospiria > 2-01-FULL-66-17 > 2-01-FULL-66-17 > 2-01-FULL-66-17. The sequence continues at coordinate 2,381 of MHEO01000083.1, forward strand.
TCCGCCAGGGGAAGGTCGACTACCGGGTCGAGAAGGCCGGGATCGTCCACGTGGTCGTTGGGAAGGTGTCATTCGACGCGGCCAAGCTCTACGACAACACGATGGCGATTCTGGAGTCGATCATGAAGGCCAAGCCGGCGTCGGCCAAGGGGACGTATCTGAAGACCATCACCGTCTCGTCCACGATGGGTCCGGGTGTGAAGATCGACACGGCCGGCGTGGGCAAACAGGTGGCCTAAGAGGGACGACAGGCACGACAACTTCGAGCACGATCGTCGAAGACCGTGGGAGCCCGTAGGGCCTAAACGACATCGGAGGGCGAGCGCCGCTCCGAACGTCCCACCGAGACGAGATGACGGATCGCACCGCGTGGTCGCGCAGTTCGCCGACTACGACGCCGGTCGTTCGGGGGGGTGTTCCTCGCGGCGGCCGGCGGGGGGCGGACCGTTCGTCGGTCGCGGCGGGCCGGATTCAGACGCGCTCGCCGTTCCTGACGAAAGGGGGGAGAAAACGACGTGAAGGGAAAACGTGAGAAAGCCGCGCTGATCGACGACATCCACGGCCGGTTTGCCAAGGCCCGGGTGGCGGTGTTGGCGGAGTACCGCGGGCTGGGGGTCGAGGCTCTGCGGGTGCTGCGGAGCAAGCTGCGGAGCGCGGGGGGCGAGTTCAGGGTCGTGAAGAACACGCTCGCGCGGAAGGCCGCCGAGGGCACCGGGCTGGCGCAGATCCGCGAGTCCTTCGACGGGCCGATCGGCGTTGCGCTGGGCTACGACGATCCCGCGTCGATCGCGAAGGCGCTGAAGGAATTCGCCGCCCAGCAGGAGAAGCTGATACTCCGTATCGGAGTGCTCGAAGGCCGGCCGCTGGACCTGCCCGGTCTGGCCCGCGTGGCGGCGTTGCCGTCGCGCCAGGTGCTGTTGGGGCGCCTGATCGGCCAGATGCAGGCGCCGGTGACCGGACTGGTCGGCGGCCTGCAGGCCATTATCAGACAGTACGTCGCGACGATGGACGCCGTGCTCACGAAGCGGGCGTCCGAGGGCGCGTGACCAACGCAAACATTGTATCAACACACCATTGTCCATAAGCCGAGTGAAGGAGAACACGCATGGCGACCATGACCAACGAAGAGATCATTAAAGCCGTCGAAGTGATGCCGGTGTTGCAGTTGTCGGAGCTGGTGAAGGCCTTGGAGGAACGGTTCGGCGTGACCGCCGCGGCGCCCGTCGCGATGATGGCGGCCGCCGGCGGGGGCGCGGCCGCGGCGGCGGTCGAGGAGAAGACGGCGTTCGACGTCATCCTCACGACGGTGCCGGCCGACAAAAAGATCCAGGTCATCAAGGTGGTTCGGGAACTGACCAGCCTCGGGTTGAAGGAGGCCAAAGACCTCGTGGAGGCGGTGCCGAAGCCGGTGAAGACCGGGGTCGCGAAGGAAGAATCCGAAACGATGAGGAAGAAGCTGGAAGAGGTGGGCGCGAAGGTCGAGATCAAGTAGCAGCGTGTGTCCGGTCGGGGCGTGCAACTGAGCGCCCCGGTATGGGGAGAGACAACGACCTCTCGCAGCCTCGGCGCTGAAGCTCGCGCCTACGTTGCGTTTAGCAAGCTCGAAGGGAGCATGCATGGCAGGATCGATGACTGAGGGCGTGATCGAGCGGAGGGATTTTTCCAAGATCGCGACCCAGGTGGAGATTCCAAACCTGATCGACATCCAACGCCGATCGTACGACCGGTTTTTGCAGAGAGACGCCTCGCCGCAGGAGCGCGAGGACATCGGCCTGCAGGCTGCGTTCACCTCGGTCTTCCCGATCGTGGACTACAACGAGACGGCGATGATCGAGTTTTTGGATTACGCCGTGGGGGCGCCGAAGTACGACGTGAGGGAGTGCCTCGAGCGCGGGATGACGTTCGCGGCGCCGCTGAAGATCCGCGCCCGGCTGATCGTGTGGGAGAAGGACGAGAAGTCGGGCGCCAAGAGGGTCCGTGACGTGCGCGAGCAGGAAGTCTACGTGGGCGAGCTGCCCTTGATGACGGGGAACGGCACGTTCGTCATCAACGGCACCGAGCGCGTGGTGGTGAGCCAGCTCCAGCGCTCGCCGGGCGTCATCTTCAACCACGACAAGGGCAAGACCCACGCCAGCGGGAAGGTGCTGTATTCCGCCCGGGTGATTCCGTACCGCGGGTCCTGGCTGGACTTCGAGTTCGACGCCAAGGACATCCTCTACGTCCGGATCGACCGCCGCCGGAAGATTCCCGCCACCGTGCTGCTCAAGGCGTTCGGTTACACGATCGAGGATCTGTTCAAGACCTACTATCCCATCGAGGAGATCACCGTGTCCGACGGCCGCTTCGCGCGCAAGCTCGACGCGGACATCCACCACGGGATCAAGGCCTCGATCGACCTGGTCGACAAGAAGGCGAAGGAGACGCTCGTCAAGGAGGGCGCCAAACTCACCAAGGGCACCCTCAAGAAACTGAAGACCGTCGGGATCAAGGACATGCCGATCTCGAAGGCGGACCTGGTCGGCCGGGCGGTGTTCAACGACATCGTCGATCCCGGCACCGGCGAGGTCCTTATGGAGCGCAATCAAGAATTGACGGAGGCGATCCTCGAGAAAATCGCCGCGGCTGCCATCGACGGCTTTCAACTCCTGTACATCGACAACATCCAGGTGCTCCCGGTGATCCGCGACACGCTGGCGATGGAAAAGGTGGGCTCGCCCGAGGAAGGCATGGTGGAGATCTACCGTCGGCTGCGGCCGGGGGAAACGCCCACCGTGGACACCGCGCGCACGCTCTTCGACAACCTGTTTTTCAACAATAAGCGCTACGATCTCTCGCCGGTGGGGCGTCTCAAGCTCAATAAAAAACTCGGGCTCGACGTGCCATTGGACAAGCGCACGTTGACCGCCCAGGACATCGTGGAGACGGTCCGCTACCTCATCGGGCTGAAGACGGGCAAGGGGGAGATCGACGACATCGACCACCTCGGCAACCGGCGCGTCCGGTCGGTGGGCGAACTCCTGGAGAACCAACTTCGCATCGGGCTCGTGCGGATGGAGCGGACGATCAAGGAGCGGATGAATCTCCTCGACATCGAGACCGTGCTGCCACATGACCTGATCAACGCCAAGCCGGTCATCGCCGTGATCAAGGAGTTTTTCGGGTCCAGTCAGCTCTCCCAGTTCATGGATCAGACGAATCCCCTCGCCGAGATCACGCACAAGCGTCGTCTGTCGGCGCTGGGGCCCGGCGGGTTGACGCGGGAGCGCGCCGGTTTCGAGGTGCGCGACGTGCATCCCTCGCACTACGGCCGCATCTGCCCGATCGAGACGCCGGAAGGGCCGAACATCGGGCTGATCACGTCGCTCGCCACCTACGCGCGGGTCAACCAGTTCGGGTTCATCGAGTCGCCGTATCGCAAGGTCGAGAACGGGCGGGTGACCGATCGGGTGGAGTTCATTTCGGCGATCGACGGGGACAAGTACGTGGTGGCGCAGGCCAACACCAAGGTGGACGGGCGGGGCCGGATCACGGCCGACATCGTGTCGGCGCGGGCTGCCGGCGACTTCATCATGGTGCCGCCGGAGAAGGTCCAGTACATGGACGTCTCACCCAAACAGATCGTCAGCGTGGCGACCGCCCTGGTCCCGTTTTTGGAAAACGACGACGCCAACCGGGCGCTGATGGGGTCGAACATGCAGCGGCAGGCGGTGCCGCTGATCGAGACCGAGGCGCCGCTCGTGGGCACCGGGATGGAGGGCGTGGTGGCGCGGGACTCCGGTTACGTGATCCTGGCGCAGCGCACCGGGGTCGTGGAGAGCGTCGACGCGACCCGGATCGTCGTGCGGACGGACGGGAGCAAGAAACCGTCGGGGGATGATGAGGACGGCGACGCGGGCGCGGACGTCTATCGCCTGATCAAGTGCCAGCGCTCCAACCAGAACACCTGCATCAACCAGAAGCCGGTGGTGCGGATGGGGCAGCGCGTGAAGAAGGGGCAGGTGCTGGCCGACGGGCCGTCGATCGATCGCGGCGAGCTCGCGCTGGGACGGAACATCCTCCTGGCCTTCATGCCGTGGGGCGGCTACAACTTCGAGGACGCCATCCTGGTCAGCGAGACGCTCGTCCGCGAGGATCGCTTCACCTCGATCCACATCGAGGAGTTCGAGCTCGAATCGCGGGACACCAAGCTGGGCAAGGAGGACATCACCCGCGACATCCCCAACGTGAGCGAGGAAGCGTTGCGCAATCTCGACGAGAGCGGGATCATCCGGATCGGCGCGGAGGTGCGCCCCGGCGACATCCTGGTGGGCAAGGTGACCCCCAAGGGCGAGACGCAACTGACGCCCGAGGAAAAGCTGCTCCGGGCCATCTTCGGCGAGAAGGCGGGCGACGTCAAGGACGCCTCGCTGTGCGTGCCGCCGGGGATCGAGGGCGTCATCGTCGACGTCAAGATCTTCTCGCGCAAGGGCGTGGACAAGGACGAGCGCGCCAAGACGATCGAGAGCGAGGACATCCATCGCCTCCAGCGCGTCCACCAGGACGAGATCCGCATTCTCGAAGAGGAGACGATCAAGAAAGTCCGCCGCTATCTGGTCGGCAAGGTGGTGGCGAAGGACCTGGTCGACCGAGAGACCGGCGACGTGATCCTGAAGAAGAAAAAGGCGATCACGAAGGAAGTTCTGGACACGCTGACCGATGACGATCTGCGCAACATCGCGCTGAGCGAGTCGTCCGAGCAGGACCGGATCGAGGAGTTGCAGCGGGCCGCCAAAGAGCAGATCGACGCGCTCCAGATGACGTACGACGAAAAGGTCGGGCGCCTCAAGAAGGGCGACGAGCTGCCGCCCGGCGTGATCAAGCTGGTGAAGGTCTACGTCGCCATGAAGCGCAAGCTGCAGGTCGGCGACAAGATGGCGGGGCGCCACGGCAACAAGGGCGTCGTGGCCCGGGTACTGCCGGTCGAGGACATGCCGTATCTGCCGGACGGCACGCCGATCGAGATCGTGCTCAACCCCCTCGGGGTGCCCTCCCGGATGAACGTGGGCCAGATTCTGGAGATTCATCTGGGGTGGGCCGCTCATGCGCTCGGCCTGCACGTCAGCGGGCCGGTGTTCGACGGGGCGACCGAGCGGGAGATCAAGGACCTGCTAACTGAGGCCGGCCTGCCGACGTCGGGGCAGATCACGCTCCACGACGGGCGGACGGGGGAGGCATTTAAGCGCCAGGTCACGATCGGCTACATGTACATGATGAAGCTCCACCACCTGGTCGACGACAAGATCCACGCGCGCTCGATCGGGCCGTATTCGCTGGTCACCCAGCAGCCGCTGGGCGGGAAGGCGCAGTTCGGTGGCCAGCGGCTCGGCGAGATGGAGGTGTGGGCGCTTCAGGCGTACGGCGCGGCCTCGACGCTGCAGGAGTTTCTGACGGTCAAGTCGGACGACGTGCCGGGCCGGTCGCGCATCTATGAGGCGATCGTCAAGGGCGAGAACTTCCTGGAGCCGGGGCTGCCCGAGTCGTTCAACGTGTTGATCAAGGAACTGCAGAGCCTGGGCCTGGATGTCGAGCTGATCAAGCACCCGAAGGAGTAAACCGAGCGTGCTGAGCGCAACGCAGGCGCGGTGTCCCGCGCCGAGGCTGCGAGATGTTTTCGCCCTGACCATGATGCGATAAGGAGGGCTGCCCGTGGAAGGCATGTACAACTTTTTTGAGAAGCCGAAGGACACGATCTCGTTCGACGCGATCCGTATTCGGATCGCGTCCCCGGAGAAGATCCGGTCGTGGTCCTACGGCGAGGTGAAAAAGCCGGAGACAATCAACTACCGTTCCTTCAAGCCGGAACGGGACGGCTTGTTCTGCGCCAAGATTTTCGGTCCCATCAAGGACTGGGAGTGCAACTGCGGCAAATACAAGCGGATGAAACACCGCGGGATCGTCTGCGACAAATGCGGCGTGGAGGTCATCCAGTCCAAGGTCCGCCGCGAGCGGATGGGCCACATCGATCTCGCGTCGCCGGTGGCGCACATCTGGTTCCTCAAGGGCGTGCCGAGCCGGATCGGCACCCTGCTGGACATGACGCTCAAGCACCTGGAGCGCATCCTGTACTTTGAGAGCCACGTGGTGATCGAGCCCGGCAACGCGCCGGTCAAGGAGAAGGAGGTCCTGACCGAGGAGCGATATCGGCAGTTGAACGAGGAGTTCGGCGACACGTTCCGCGCCGGGATGGGCGCCGAGGCGATCCGCGAGTTGTTGGAGAAGATCGATCTGGACGGCCAGTACGCGGAGTTGCAGATCAAGATCGCCCACGCCAGCTCCGCGGCGGTCAAGAAGAAGCTGACCAAGCGGCTGAAGGTCATCGAGGCGTTCCGGAAATCGGGCAACAAGCCCGAGTGGATGATCATGGACGTGATCCCGGTCCTTCCACCGGAGTTGCGCCCGCTCGTGCCGCTGGACGGCGGCCGCTTCGCGACCTCCGATCTCAACGACCTGTATCGCCGGGTGATCAATCGCAACAACCGGCTCAAGCGCCTCTTGGAACTCAAGGCGCCGGCGGTCATCATCCGCAACGAGAAACGGATGCTCCAGGAGGCGGTGGACGCGCTCTTCGACAACGGGCGGCGGGGCCGTGCGATCCGGGGGCCGAACAAGCGCCCGCTCAAATCCCTCTCGGATATGCTGAAGGGCAAGCAGGGCCGGTTCCGGCAAAACCTGCTGGGGAAGCGCGTGGACTACTCGGGCCGGTCGGTCATCGTGGTCGGGCCCGAACTGCGCCTGCACCAGTGCGGTCTGCCCAAGAAGATGGCGCTCGAGCTCTTCAAGCCGTTCATCTTCCAGAAGCTCGAGCAGCGCGGCTATGTGACGACGATCAAGAGCGCCAAGAAGATGGTCGAGCGCGAGCGGCCCGAGGTGTGGGACGTGCTGGACGAGGTGATCAAGGAACACCCGATCCTGCTCAACCGCGCCCCCACGCTGCACCGGCTGGGGATTCAGGCGTTCGATCCGATCCTGATCGAGGGCAAGGCCATCCAGCTCCACCCCCTGGTCTGCGCCGCGTTCAACGCCGACTTCGACGGCGACCAGATGGCGGTGCACGTGCCGCTGTCGGTCGAGGCCCAGATCGAGGCCCGTACGCTGATGATGTCGATCAACAACATTCTCTCGCCCGCGAGCGGCAAGCCGATCATGACGCCGTCGCAAGACATGGTCTTGGGCTGCTACTGGCTGACGAAGGAGCGCACGGGGGCCCGGGGCGAAGGCAAGATCTTCTACGGACCCGAGGAAGTGCGAATGGCGTACGACGCGGACCAGGTCGAGGAGCACGCGCGCATCAAGGTGCGGATGGACGACGGCCTGATTTCGACGACGGTCGGCCGGGTCATTCTCGGCGAGATTTTGCCCGCGGCGTTGCCGTTCTCGGCGGTCAACCGCGAAATGACCAAGAAGGAGCTGGGGCGCCTGATCGACCAGTGCTATCGTGGCGCCGGCCATCGCGAAACGGTGATCCTGCTCGACCGGATCAAGAGCATCGGCTACTACTACGCCACCCGCGCCGGGATCTCCATCTGCATCGACGACATGCACATCCCGACGCAGAAGGAAGCCTTCATCACCAGGGCGAAAAAGGAAGTGACCGAGATCGAGAAGCAGTATTCCGAGGGATTGATCACGAACGGCGAGCGCTACAACAAGGTCGTGGACATCTGGGCGCACGTCACCGAGCAGGTGGCGAGCGAGATGATGAAGGAGCTCGCCTTCGAAGAGGAGAGCATCAAGAAGGGGACCGCGACCGGGCGCACGGATTTCAACTCCATCTTCATGATGGCGGACTCCGGGGCGCGCGGGAGCACGCAGCAGATTCGGCAGCTCGGGGGCATGCGCGGCCTCATGGCCAAGCCCTCCGGCGAGATCATCGAGACGCCGATCACGGCGAATTTCCGTGAGGGGCTCAGCGTGCTCCAGTACTTCATCTCCACGCACGGCGCCCGCAAGGGGTTGGCCGACACCGCGCTCAAGACGGCGAATTCGGGATACCTGACGCGGCGGCTGGTCGACATTGCGCAAGACGTCATCGTCAGCGAAACCGACTGCCAATCCACCGACGGCATTTTCGTGACGGCCCTCGTCGAAGGCGGCGAGATCATCGAGCCGCTCGACGAACGCATCCTCGGTCGCGTGGTGTCGGAGGAGATTCTCGACCCGCTGACGGGCGAGGTGATCGTCGGGCTGGGGGAGGAGATCGACGAGGCGAAGGTGAAGGCGGTGGTCGAGGCGGGCATCGACAAGGTCAAGATCCGGTCGGTGCTCACGTGCCAGTCGCGCCGCGGCGTCTGCGCGAAGTGCTACGGGCGGGATCTGGCGCGCGGCCGGATGGTGGAGAGGGGCGAGGCGGTCGGCGTGATCGCCGCGCAGTCGATCGGCGAGCCCGGCACCCAGCTCACCATGCGGACGTTCCACATCGGCGGCACCGCGAGCAAGGTGATCGAGCAGACCGTGTTGGAAGCCAAGAACGCCGGGGTGCTCAAGTATCTCAACCTCAGCACCGTGAAGGACAAGCAGGGCGACATGGTGGTGATGAACCGCAACGGCAAGATCGCCATCTACGACGACACCGGCCGTGAGAAGGAAAAGTACTCGGTCGTCTACGGCGCCAAGATCAAGATCAAGGACGGCGGACGGGTCGAGCCCAATCAGAAATTGGTGGAGTGGGATCCCTACTCGTTCCCCATCCTCACCGAGGTCGGGGGCAAGATCGCGTTCGGGGACGTCATCGAGGGCGTGACGATTCGCGAGGAAGTGGACGAAGTCACGGGGCTGTCCCGGCGCGTCGTGATCGACTCGCCGAACACGGCGCTCCGGCCGCGGGTTTCGATCAAGGACGAGACCGGAAAAACCTCGAAGATCGCCGGACCCAACGCGGTCGCGCGGTACCCGCTCTCGGCGGGCTCCCACATCCTCGTCGAGAAGAATCAGACGGTGCATCCCGGCGACGTGTTGGCCAAGATCCCCCGGGAAACGACGAAGACCAAGGACATCACGGGCGGTCTGCCGCGCGTGGCCGAGCTGTTCGAGGCGCGCAAGCCGAAGGAGCAGGCCGTCATCAGCGAAATCGACGGGGTCGTGGAGTACGCGGGATACGTCAAGGGGCTGCGGAAGGTGCTGGTGAAGAACGAGATGGGCGACGTTCGCGAGTACCTCATTCCCAAGGGCAAGCATGTCAACGTGCACGAAGGCGACTGGGTGCACGCGGGCGAGCCCTTGATGGACGGGTCCGCCAATCCCCACGACATCCTGGACGTCCTGGGGCCGAAGGAGCTGCAGAAGTATCTGGTGGACGAGGTCCAGGAGGTGTATCGCTTGCAAGGCGTCTCGATCAACGACAAGCACATCGAGGTCATCGTGCGCCAGATGCTGCGCCGGGTGAAGGTCGAGGATCCCGGCGACACCAAGTTTCTGATCGGCAGCCAGGTGGACAAGATGGCCTTCGCCGAGGAGAACGAGCGGGTGCTCGCGACCGGCGGGGCGCCGGCCGTGGGCAAACCGATCCTGTTGGGGATCACGAAGGCCTCGCTCTCGACCGACAGCTTCATCTCGGCGGCGTCGTTCCAGGAGACAACCCGCGTGCTCACCGAAGCGGCGATTACGGGCCGGGTGGACGATCTGCTCGGGTTGAAGGAGAACGTCATCGTCGGCCGGTTGATCCCGGCGGGGAGCGGCCTGAGCGAATATCGGGATACGTTCGTCGAGATGCCGAGGGGATTCGAGCCCGTGGAGGAGGCGGGAGTCTCCGAGGGGGTGGAAGGATCGCAGGGCGACGTCGAGGCGTTGACCCCTGAGATGGAGAGGGCGTCGTAGACCGTTTGGCGACCCGCGTCAATATTGCTTGACACGGGAGAGTGGATTCACTATAATCCCAAAGTTTTTCGCCTGCTCCGGCCAATCGGTGGCATCTGGAGCGTTGGTGAGGGGAGCGGGGGAACGTGCCGACGATTAATCAGCTCGTGCGACAGGGGCGGTTTCAGGCGAAGAGCAAGACGAAGTCGGCGGCCCTGAAGGGGGCGCCGCAGCGGCGGGGTGTCTGCGTGCGCGTGTACACCACGACGCCGAAGAAACCGAATTCCGCGCTGCGAAAGGTGGCCAGGGTTCGATTGACGAATGGGATGGAGGTCACCTCGTACATCCCGGGCGTCGGGCACAACCTGCAGGAGCATTCGATCGTGCTGGTGCGCGGCGGGCGCGTCAAGGATCTGCCCGGCGTGCGGTATCACATCGTGCGGGGCACCCTGGACACGCAGGGCGTTCAGAACCGAAAACAGGGGCGGTCGAAGTATGGCGCGAAAACACCTAAATAGACGCCGAAGTAAGCGATCGCCATGATGATGATCCAAGCCATGATGCAAGAAGGACGCGATGCCTCGTCGTAGAGTTCCGGTCAAGCGGGAGAGCGCTCCCGATCCGCGGTTCAACGATCGCCTGGTCGGCAAGTTCATCAATACCTTGATGACCAAGGGGCGCAAGAGCGTGGCGGAATCGTTGTGCTACGACGCCTTCGATCTGATCAAGACGAAGACCAACAATGAGCCGTTGAAGGTGTTTAAGAGCGCGATCGACAACATCAAGCCGGTGTTGGAGGTCAAATCCCGGCGGGTCGGCGGGGCGTCGTACCAGGTGCCGGTGGAGGTGCGGCCGGAGCGCCGGGTTTCGCTGGCGTTGCGCTGGCTCGTGCTGTACTCCAAGCAGCGGACCGGGCGCTCCATGGAAGAGAAGCTGGCGGCCGAGGTGCTGGACGCCTCGAACAATACCGGCGGGGCGGTGAAGAAGAGGGAAGACACGCACAAGATGGCGGAGGCGAACAAGGCGTTTGCGCATTATCGCTGGTAGGGCATCCTTCAGCGCCCGATAGGTCGCGGCGCGATCGTTCCTCACGGCACGGCGGTAAGGGCAGTCAGGCAGGGGGTTCAACGTGTTGAGCCCCCTGCGGTTTCGTTTCGCGATTTTCATTGCGGCATTTGTCAGCTTGGTTTGGAGGGGTCGGTACGTGGCACGTCAGTACCCATTAGAGAGAACCCGCAACATCGGGATCATGGCGCACATCGACGCGGGTAAGACCACGACCACCGAGCGCATCCTCTTCTACACCGGCGTCACCCATCGGATCGGCGAGGTGGACGAGGGGTCGGCGACAATGGACTGGATGGAGCAGGAAAAGGAGCGCGGGATCACGATTACGGCCGCCGCAACCACCTGTTTCTGGAAGGACTATCGGATCAACATCATCGACACGCCGGGCCACGTGGATTTCACGATCGAGGTGGAGCGGTCGCTGCGCGTGCTGGACGGCGCGGTGGCCGTGTTCGACTCGGTGCAGGGCGTGGAGCCGCAGTCCGAAACGGTGTGGCGCCAGGCCGACAAGTACCACGTGCCCCGTATCGCGTTCATGAACAAGATGGACCGCACCGGCGCCGACTTCTTCGCCAGCGTGCAGTCGCTGGTGGATCGGCTCGGTGTGCGCCCCGTGTGCATCCAGATTCCGATCGGGAAGGAAGGCGGGTTTCGCGGGCCGGTCGACCTCATCGCCATGAAGGGCGTCTTTTTCGACGACGAGACCCTGGGGGCCAAGTACGTGGTGGCCGACATTCCCGCGGATCTGGCCGATCAGGCGGCAGAGTACCGGGATAAGATGGTCGAGGCGCTGGCTGATTGCGACGAGGTGGTGATGGACCGCTACCTCAAAGGCGAGGCGCCGACGCCGGCCGAGCTGAAGACCGCGATCCGCAAGGGCGTCATGGATATGAAGGTCGTGCCCATTCTCTGCGGCGCCTCCTTTAAGAACAAGGGCGTGCAGTTGCTCCTGGATGCCGTCATCGATTTCCTCCCGTCGCCGCTGGATGTTCCCCCGATGATGGGGATCGACGTCAAGACCCAGCAGGAAGTGGTACGGCGGCCCGATGACAACGAGAAATTCTCGGCGCTCGCGTTCAAGATCATGACCGATCCCTTCGTCGGCCAATTGACCTTCTTCCGCGTCTATTCCGGGACGCTCCGGGCGGGGTCCTACGTCTACAACGCGACGAAGGACAGCAAGGACCGGATCGGCCGCATTCTGAAGATGCACGCGAACAAGCGCGAGGAAGTGAAGGAAATGTACGCCGGCGAGATCGGCGCGGCGGTCGGCCTCAAGGGCGCGACGACCGGCGACACGCTCTGCGACGAGGATCATCCGATCCTGCTCGAGGTGATGAAGTTCCCCGAGCCCGTCATCCAGATGGCGATCGAGCCGAAGACCAAGGTCGATCAGGAGAAGATGGGGCTCGCGCTGCAGAAGCTCGGCCAGGAGGATCCGTCGCTGCGGATTACGACCGACGAGGAGACGGCGCAGACCCTCATCGCCGGCATGGGCGAATTGCACCTGGAGATCATCGTCGATCGCCTCAAGCGCGAATTCAAGGTCGAGACCAACGTCGGCAAGCCGCAGGTCGCCTACCGCGAGACGATCCGCACGGCCGCGTCCGGCGAGGGCAAATACATTCGCCAGACCGGCGGGCGCGGGCAGTACGGCCACGTGTACCTGGATCTCGAACCGCAGGAGCCCGGGAAGGGATTCGAGTTCGTCAACGACATCGTCGGCGGCTCCGTCCCGAGAGAGTATATCCCGGCCGTGGAAAAAGGCGTTCGCGAGGCGATGGAGAACGGTGTGGTGGCCGGCTATCCGATGGTCGACATCAAGGTGTCGATCGTGGACGGCTCCTATCACGACGTGGACTCGTCGGAAATGGCGTTTAAGATCGCGGGATCGATGGGATTCAAGGATGCGGCCAAGAAGGCCAATCCCGCTCTGCTCGAACCGATCATGACGCTCGAGGTGATCGTGTCCGAGGAGTACATGGGCGACGTGATCGGGGACCTCAACTCCCGCCGCGGCAAGATTCAGGGGATGAAGACGCGGGGGACCGCCCAGATCATCGCCGCCGAGGTGCCGTTGTCCGAGATGTTCGGGTACGCGACGGACCTCCGCTCGAAGACGCAGGGCCGCGCGACGTTCACGATGCAATTCGCGCATTACGATATGGTGCCCAAGCCGATCGCCGATCAGATCGTGGCAAAGGTTCAAGGGGGTTAGGAGGTCGTTATGGCGAAAGCGAAATTTGAGCGGACGAAGCCGCACATCAACATTGGGACGATCGGGCACGTGGACCACGGGAAGACGACGCTGACGGCGGCGATCACGAAAGTGCTGTCGGAGAAGAAGCTGGCGACGTTCTTGGCGTACGACCAGATCGACAAAGCGCCGGAGGAGAAAGAGCGGGGCATCACGATCGCGATCGCGCACGTGGAATACGAGACCGAGAAGCGGCACTACGCGCACGTCGACTGCCCGGGGCACGCGGATTATGTGAAGAACATGATCACGGGCGCGGCGCAGATGGACGGGGCGATCCTGGTGGTGAGCGCGGCGGACGGGCCGATGCCGCAGACCCGGGAGCACATCCTGTTGGCGCGGCAGGTGGGCGTGCCGTACATCGTCGTGTTTTTGAACAAAGCCGACATGGTGGACGACAAAGAACTGCTGGAACTGGTGGAACTGGA
>MHEO01000084.1:0-15647 GCA_001803875.1 Nitrospirae bacterium RIFCSPHIGHO2_01_FULL_66_17
TTACCGGACCAAGGCCCGTCGTCTCAACGCCCTGTGTCGAGATCTACTGTTACCGGACCAAGGCCCGTCGTCTCAACGCCCTGTGTCGAGATCTACTGGCGCGCCACGGCGGACGCGTCCCCGATGAGCTTGACACTCTGTTAGAGCTGCCCGGCGTGGGTCGCAAGACGGCGAATCTGGTGGTGACGCTTGGCTTCGGAAAGCCCGGAATCTGCGTTGACACGCATGTCCACCGCATCACGAACCGATGGGGCTACGTCCGAACCGGTTCCCCCGACGCAACCGAAACGGCGTTGAGACGAAAACTTCCAGGGGAGTACTGGATTGAGTTGAACGACCTCCTCGTCCCATACGGGCAACACCTCTGCGCCCCGGTGTCGCCATTCTGCAGCCAGTGCAATTTGCGCGCGTCGTGCCGCCGTGTGGGCGTGACGCGCAGCCGATGAGGCGGTCCGAGTATTGGCGTGCGGAGCCTGCTCAAGAGTGGTCAGATGCAAGGCGGAAGGAGGGCTTGCGCGCGGAGCGTACTGGCTCGTACGTGAGCACGCAAGGCCGACTGACAACGCCGCAGATGGCCGCTCATGGACAGGCTCCTAGAACCACCGCGGAAACAGCTCCTTGTGCTTGGCCAGATAAATGACGATCGCCACGTTCAACACCAGAGCCCCGACTCGAACCGGGGACAGGCGGTGGACCACCTCGTAGACTTCGAAGGGGATCAACAGCCCTGTGGCCACCACCGTCAACCACTCCGCCCAGCGGAGGCGTCGATGCAGGCCGTAGGCTTCCACCAGGTTGAGCACCGCGTACGCGAACCCCCCGATCGAAATGCCGACGATCATCGTGTTGCTGACGAGGCCGAGCTTTTCCAGCGCCAGCGTGATGTATGCATTGTCGGTATCGAGGTTCAGGAGGGCGACAAGGCGACGCCCGACCAACACCAGATCTCTGTCGATTAGGCTCAGGACACCGATCGACAGGCTAATCGACAGGAGACCGATGAACGCCTTTTCGAAGATGATGAAACGGAGAAACGCCTGCGATGAAGGGTATTTGGCCATGGGACCGCCGGGCTCGCGCGCGTCCGATGGACGGCCGCGCAAAGTGCCGATCGTACCAGATGCGTCGAGCGGACGCAAGGCGAAGATGGGCCTGGGGATGACCCCCGCGGGGCCGGGATGACGGCGCCTCGCGCTCCGATCCTGATGGCGATCGACCAGGGAAGCGGCAGTTCCCGCGTGCTGGCGTTTGATCGGCACGGGAGGGTGTTGGCGCACGCCACCCGTCCCCTGGCCACGCGAACGCCCCGGCCGGGGTGGGTCGAACATTCGCCCGACGACCTGCTCCGGGGCGTGAAGGCGGCGCTCGCCGCCGCGGTCTCGGACTTGGGCCGAGATCCGGTCGGCATCGGGCTTACAACCCAGCGCTCGACGGTGATTCTCTGGGATCGCCGAACGGGGCGCTCCTTGTCCGCGGCCCTGAGTTGGCAAGATCGGCGGGCCGCCGAGATCTGTGCCGACCTTTCGGCATCGGCGGCGCGGATTCGTCGGACCACTGGATTGGTGTTGAGCCCGTATTACGCCGCGCCGAAGCTCCGTTGGCTATTGGACCGGATCCCGGGCGCCCAGCGACGCGCCGAGCGCGGCGAGGTGCTGTGCGGAACGGTCAACACCTTTCTCCTCTGGCACCTGTCCGATCGGCGGCTGCACGTCACCGACCACACCCACGCGGCGCGGACGCTCCTGATGAATTTATCGACTCTTGAGTGGGATCCCTGGCTGTGCGATCGATTCGGCATTCCGCTGGTGATGCTCCCGACGATCACGCCGACCATCTCGGCCTTCGGGGACATTCGGGCCGGCGCGCGGCGCGTGCCCGTGTTCGCCTCGATCGGTGACCAGCAGGCCGCGGCCTTCGGGCAAGGGGGGGCCGGCGCGGGGGATCTTTGCCTGCACTACGGGACCGGGGCCTTCGCGCTGCTTCTCACGGGAGCAACCATGATTCGCTCACCCCGGTTGCTCACCAGCATCGCATGGTCCAGCGACTCCGCGCGATCATACGTCCTGGAGGGCGCGGTCAACGCGGTGGGATCTGGCCTTGCGTGGCTGCAGCGCAACTGGCGTCTGCCGAACGATCTGCGCGCCCTTGACCGGCTGGCGCATCGATCGCGACGCCCCACACCATTCCTCCCTGCGCTCGCCGGGCTCGGCGCTCCCGACTGGGATCCCCTCGCCGAGGGCATTGCGAGCGGCTTCACGCTGGCGTCAGAGCCGCAGGACGTCGTCCGGGGGTTCCTGGATGGTGTCGCGTTCCTGCTCGCGCGGGTTGTGACCGCGATGCCGGCCACCGTGCCGGCTTCCCGGATCACCGCGAGCGGCGGTCTCTCCAGCCTCTCGGCGTTGCTGCAATCTCAGGCTGATTTTCTGGGGTGTCCGATCCGCCGGACTCGTCTCCGTGAGACGTCGGCCTGGGGCGCCGCCGCGCTCTGCGGCGTCGGCGCCGGCCTCTGGCGGTCGCCTGGCGAGGCGGCCCGGAGGATTCCGTATGATCGGCTGTTCAAACCCTCGGCCAATATGGACACGATGAGTCAGAAGAAACAGGTGTGGGAATACTTACTGCGGGAGGCGCGCCGGATCGGCGCCTACACCGCCGTCAACCACTCCGGGTGACCACCCTGTCCCTTGACGATGGAAAAGAAGGTGTCTTGGAGGCGACGGGTCACGGGGCCGGGCTGGCCGGAACCGATTTGACGATCGTCGATCTCGCGGATCGGCGTCACCTCGGCCGCGGTTCCCGTAAAAAACGCTTCCTCGGCGATGTAGAGGTCGTCCCTCGTCAGGCGCTGTTCCTCGACCGGGATCCGAAGCTCGGAGGCCAGCGTCATGATCGTGGCGCGTGTGATGCCCTCGAGCACGGACGTCAGTGGTGGTGTCTTGAGCACCCCGCGTCGGACAATGAACACGTTTTCACCAGGCCCTTCGGCGACGTACCCGTCGGTGTCGAGGAGTAAGGCTTCATCATACCCGGCCTTCTTTACCTCACGCTTGGCGAGCTGCGAGTTGACGTAGTACCCGGAGATCTTGGCGCGTGTGAGGCTCGAGTTCACGTGGTGTCTCGCAAACGATGAGATTTTGACACGGATGCCCTTGGTGAGGCCGTCTTCGCCCAAATAGGTCCCCCACGGCCAGGCGGCGATTGCGACCCTGACGGGATTGGAAGTCACGTACAAACCCATCTCCCCCGAACCGATGAACACGAGGGGGCGAATGTAACACGACCGAAGGCCGTTACTTGTGATCGTCTCGCACACCGCTTGCTCGATCTCCTTCGGTGAAAAAGGAATGTCGATGCAGCTCACGTGGGCCGAGGCAAACAAACGCTCGACGTGTTCAGCCAAACGAAACACTGCCGAACCATTATCCCCCGCGTAGCAGCGAATCCCTTCAAAGACCGCCAGCCCGTAGTGGAGTGAATGGGTGAGAACATGAACATTCGCCTCTCGCCACGGCGTCAACTTGCCATCCATCCAGATCGATTTGGTTTCGCTGATCATGGCCAACTCCAGAGTCGTTGTGATCTTAGCAATATCGGAACGGGTTTTCAACGGCGGCGATGAAGATTTTTATCGAACGAATTTATGGGAAAAACTCTTAACGTCGTAATAGTAGTGTCGATATAAACCGACGAATAACGCGTCAACCGACTGAAATACATTGATATTTTTTGTTGACACACTTGTTGGTTAAGCGGCTGATTCCCGACGGAGGCGGTTGAGAAAGATTCGGTTGAACGTGCAGGCGAACTTTGCTATAGTACCGCACAGCCTCATGCCGCGCTCGTCTTGTCACGCCACGCTGTTGGAGATGTACCATCCGCAAAAATGCTGCAAGAAACGGTTATCAACATCTGTGCATAACCCTGTTGGAAACTTGTAGGACGACCCGATGACCCTCGAAGAAGCTTGGCGAGTTCATTTTCATGAGTTGGAAGCCTCGGTCAACAAGCAAAGCTTCGACACATGGATTCGCCCATTGACCTTCGTTGGCCGGCAAGGGCGCGAAGCGGTGTTCGGCGTCCCCAATAAGTTCTTCATCGACTGGATGAATGAACACTACACGGAATCGATCCAACAACACCTCCGCCACTTGACCGCGGATGAGGGATTGGAGGTCACATTCGCCGTCCAGGAGGGGATCCAGGCCCCCCCACTCCCCAACCACCGGGAGCGCCGATCGAAAGAGCGCCAACTCCAGGCAAAGTACGTCTTTGAGACATTCGTGGTGGGAGCGAGCAATCAGTTCGCCCACGCCGCGTCCAGACGAGTCGCCGAGCAGCCGGGGGAGATTTACAACCCCTTTTTCATCTACGGGGGGGTCGGTCTCGGGAAGACTCACCTGCTGAACGCCATCGGGAACGCGATCCGACAGCGAATGCGCGACGTCCGGATTGCGTACGTCTCGTCGGAGATGTTCACCAATGAGGTGATTAACTCGATCCGCTATGACAAGATGGCCGACTTTCGCAGCCGTTATCGCACGATCGACGTCCTGTTGATCGACGACATCCAGTTCATTGCGGGCAAGGAGCGGACCCAGGAAGAGTTTTTCCATACGTTTAACAGCCTCTACGAGGATAACAAGCAGATCGTGATCTCGAGCGACCGGTCGACCAGAGAGCTTGCCGACATGGAGCTTCGCCTGCGCTCACGGTTTGAGATGGGGTTGATGGCTGATATCCAGCCGCCGGATTTGGAAACCCGCGTCGCGATCCTTCGAAAGAAGTCCGAGGCGGATCACCTCAAGCTGGACGACGACGTGGCGCTCTTCCTGGCGACTCACATCAAGACCAACATCCGGGAGCTGGAGGGCTCACTGCTTCGTCTGGGCGCATACTCTTCCCTGACCGGCCGCCGTGTGACCGTGGACCTCGTCAAGGAAGTCTTGCGCGACACGATCACCGAAACACCCACGATCATCAGCGCCGAGCAGGTCGTCAAACTGGTTGCCGACCGGTTTCAGCTCAAGGTGGCCGATCTGAAATCGAAGCGGCGGACGAGGACGGTCGTGTTCCCCCGGCAGCTCGCGATGTACCTGTGCCGGACACTGACGGAGTCCTCGTTCCCCGAGATCGGGCGCCAGTTCGGCGGGAAGGACCACTCGACGGTGATCCATGCGGTGAAGCAGATCAACGAACGGATCCGCCAAGACCCCCAACTCAGGGCTACCGTGGACACGCTGATCAAGGCAATCAAGGCGTAGGAGGCCCGCGATGTCGCACCAGCTCGACCCCAAGCCACGCATTCCCACCCTGCAGCCAGGGGCCCCAATGGGGGACTCTGTCTTGCCAAACCCCCTCCGCGGGGAAGGGAGACCACGATGGAGCTGACCATCTCGCGCAATGCCTTACTGAAGGGACTCCAGCGCGTCCAAGGGATCGTGGAAAAGCGCAATACGATGCCGATCCTGTCCCACGTCCTCATCGAGACGGCCGAGCGGGGGGTCACCATGTTTGCCACCGATCTGGAACTGGGGGTCCGAGGCCTCTATCAGGCCACGATCAAATCCGCGGGCTCGGCGACGATCTTGGCGCGCAAGCTCTTCGAGATCGTCCGCGAGCTCCCGGAGGAGGACGTCGTGCTGACCGGGGAAGAGAACCACTGGGTCCGGATCGAGTGCGGGCGTAGCCGCTTCAAGGTGGCTGGTCTCCCGCCGGCGGATTTTCCCGTCTTCCCTGGCATGGGGAAGGAAGCGATGATCCCCATCGCGCGGGAGGTGTTTCTGGATTTGGTCAGGCGGACCCTGTTCGCGGTCGGCGAGAACGACGCGCGGTACGTGCTGAACGGCGTCTTGTGCGCGATCGAGGGTGGACGGATCCGGATGGTCGGCACCGACGGCCACCGCCTGGCCGTGGCGGAGCGGGCGCTCGACCGCCCGAAGGGGACCCCCGCCTATCCCGACGTGAGCGCAATCATCCCGAAGAAGGCCCTGCTCGAGATGAAAAAACTCGTGGAGGACGGCGAAGGCGATGCGCTGGAGATCGGGTTCACCAAGACCCAGTTCGTGTTTCGGCAGGGCGATCTCCTCCTCCTCACCCGGCTGATGGAAGGCAACTACCCCAATTACCACCAGGTGATCCCGACGGGGAACGACAAGCGGGTTGCGGTCGACAAGAAGGCCCTGGAAGGCGCCTTGCGGCGCGTGTCGCTCCTGGCCAAGGAGCGGACTAACGCGATCAAGTTTCAGCTCGAACCCGCGCGCCTGGTGCTGTCGACCAGCAACCCGGAACTGGGCGAAGCGACCGAAGACATGGGCGTGGCGTATGACGGCGACGGCCTGGCCACCGGGTTCAACGCACGTTACCTGCTGGACGTGTTGGGCGCAGTGGCGGGGCCTGAGGCGGTTCTGGAGTTTAAAGATTCGTTGAGCCCCTGTCTGATCAAGGAGCCATCCCAAGAAGGCTCGCTCTGCGTGATCATGCCGATGCGGGTGTGAGGAGCGGTATGGCGGAACCACGCTCGGCTCGTTACGAAGCCGAGGACATCAAGGTGTTGGAGGGGCTCGAGGCCGTCCGCAAGCGCCCCGCGATGTACATCGGCAGCACCGGCATCGACGGGCTTCACCACCTCGTCTACGAGGTGGTGGACAACAGCGTCGACGAGGCGATGGCGGGGTTTTGCGACACGATCCACGTCATCCTCCACGTCGACGGCAGCGTCACCGTCATCGACAACGGGCGCGGGATCCCCACCGACATGCATCCGACCCAGAAACGATCGGCGGCGGAGGTCGTCCTCACGGTGCTCCACGCCGGGGGCAAATTCGACAACCAGGCATACAAGGTGTCGGGCGGTTTGCACGGGGTGGGGGTGTCGGTCGTCAACGCGCTCTCCGAGTGGCTCGAGATCGAGATCAAACGCGACGGGGCCGTCTACCAGCAGCGCTACGAGCGCGGCAAGCCGACCGCCCCGCTTGCGGTCACCGGGAAAACAACCAAGCGCGGCACGACGGTCACGTTCAAAGCCGATCCCCAGATCTTCGAGGTGATGGAGCACTCGTCCGACGTGTTGGGCCAGCGCCTCCGCGAGCTGGCCTTCCTGAACAAGGGCCTCTCGATCACCCTCAGCGACGAGCGGACGGACAAGGAGGTGGTGTTCGCCTACAAGGGGGGGATCCTCTCCTTCGTCGAGCACCTGAATGAAAACAAGAGCCCCTTGCACCGGCCGATTTACATCACGCGCGAGAAAAGCGGCCTGATCCTGGAGGTTGCGCTCCAGTACAACGACAGCTACAGCGAGAACCTGTTCTCGTTTGCCAACAACATCAACACCCGCGAGGGAGGCACGCATCTGGTCGGCTTCAAAGCGGCCCTCACCCGCACGGTGAACAACTACGCTTCGTCCCACAACCTGCTCAAGGGCGAGACGGTCACCGGCGACGACGTCCGCGAGGGCTTGACCGCGGTGATCAGCGTGAAGCTGCCCCAGCCCCAGTTCGAGGGCCAGACAAAGTCCAAGCTGGGCAATACCGAGGTCAAGGGCCTGGTCGAGACCGCGGTGAACGAGGCGCTGGGCGAGTACCTCGAGGAGAACCCGCCGATCGCGCGGAAGATCATCGAGAAATCCCTGAACGCGGCGCGCGCTCGAGAGGCGGCGCGCAAGGCCAAGGAACTGATCCGCCGGAAGAACGCGTTGGACAGCAGCGCGCTCCCCGGGAAGCTCGCCGACTGCCAGGAACGTGACCCCGCGCTCTCCGAGCTGTTTTTGGTGGAAGGCGACTCCGCCGGAGGATCCGCCAAGCAGGGGCGCGACCGAAAGAACCAGGCGATCCTCCCCCTCAAGGGCAAGATCTTGAACGTCGAAAAAGCCCGATTCGACAAGATGATCTCGTCCGAGGAGATCCGCGTCCTGATCACTGCGCTGGGCACCGGCATCGGGGGGGAGGACTTCGACGCAAGCAAGGCCCGCTACCACAAGATCATCATCATGACCGACGCCGACGTCGACGGTGCGCACATCCGGACCCTTCTGCTGACCTTCCTCTACCGGCAGATGCGGGAACTGATCGAGCGCGGCTACGTGTACATCGCGCAGCCACCCCTCTACCGAATCAAAAAGGGCAAGCAAGAGCGGTATATCAAGAACGACGAGGGGCTGAGGGCTTTCCTGTTGGATTCGGTTGCGGAGCAGATCGAGGTGTGCGCGGACGGCGGCGAGCGGTGGCTCTCCGGCCGCCCCCTGGTCGCCGTGCTCAAGAAACTCACCGCGTACGAGGGGCTGCTGCGGCACTTTGGCCGCAAGCAGCTCCCGCCGGAGGTCATCGAGGCGTTGGTCCTGCAGGAAGGGCTCAGTCGAGAGACCTTGCGCGACGTGCGACGGCTGCGGCGGGTGATGGACGCGGTGAGCTTGCGGCTGGCCCAGGTTCCCTCGCTGGCGGCCCAGGTCGAGATCGCGCCGGACGAGGAACACAAGGGGCACAAGCTCGTCTGTCGGTATCAGGCCTCGGGCCTTCCGCAAACCGCGGTCGTCGACGAAGCGTTCGTCGCGTCGGCCGAATTCCGCGAGCTGGTCACCGTCTCCCCCGTGGCGATCGGGCTCGGCCAGCCGCCGTACCGGCTGCGCGAGAAGGCAACCGATCAGTCGCCGGCGGGACCCGAAACGCGCGTTCCCACCGCGTCCGCGCTGCTGGCCGGGGTGATCGAGCACGGAAAGAAGGATGTCGCCATCCAGCGCTACAAGGGGCTGGGTGAGATGAATCCCGAGCAGTTGTGGATCACCACGATGGACCCTGAGCACCGAACCCTGTTGCGGGTGGGCGCCGGCGACATGGTCGCGGCCGATAAGATGTTCACGGTCTTGATGGGCGACGAGGTGGAACCGCGGCGGGCCTTCATCGAGCTCCACGCCCGCGAAGTGAAGAATCTGGATATCTAATTCGTAGGGGCGAACGACCGTTCGCCCTTACACGGGATGACCGAGAGACCTATGCCCACCGGCGAACAAGACGCGATCATCAACATCGAAGACGAGATGCGGTCGGCCTACCTCGATTACGCGATGAGCGTGATCGTGGGGCGGGCCCTGCCCGACGTGCGCGACGGACTCAAGCCGGTGCACCGCCGGGTGCTCTTCGGCATGAACGAGATGGGGCTCGCCTGGAACCGCGCGTACAAAAAGTCGGCGCGCCTGGTCGGCGACGTGATGGGGAAGTACCACCCCCACGGCGACACGGCGATCTACGACACGATTGTGCGGATGGCCCAGGATTTCTCGCTCCGGTATCCCTTGGTCGACGGCCAGGGCAACTTCGGGTCGGTGGACGGCGACCCGCCGGCCGCGATGCGCTACACCGAGATCCGGATGGCCCAGATCGGCCACGAGCTGCTGGCCGACATCGACAAGGAGACGGTCGACTTCGGTCCCAACTACGACGAAACCCAGACCGAGCCGCTCGTCCTCCCCACCCGCCTTCCCAACCTCCTTGTCAACGGCTCCTCGGGGATTGCGGTGGGCATGGCCACGAACATTCCCCCGCACAACTTGACCGAGGTCATCGACGGCTTGCTCCTGATGCTGGACAATCCGGCCGTCACGGTTGACGAGTTGATGGCGGTGATCAAGGGCCCCGATTTTCCCACCGCCGGCTTCATCTACGGCGCAAAGGGGATCGGGGACGCGTACCGGACGGGGCGCGGCAGCCTGACGCTGCGCGCGCGTGTGCGGATCGAGACGCACCCGAGGACCGAACGCGAGAGCCTCGTCGTGACCGAGCTGCCCTACCAGATCAATAAGGCGAAACTGATCGAGAAGATTGCCGAGCTGGTGGCCGAGCGGAAGATCGAGGGCATCTCGGACCTGCGCGACGAGTCGGACCGCGAGGGGATGCGGATGGTCATCGAGCTCAAGCGCGGCGAGGTGGGGGCGGTGATTTTAAACCAGCTCTTCAAGCACACGTCGCTGCAGACCACATTCGGGATCATCATGATCGCCCTCGTGCGGAATCAGCCCCAGGTGCTCAATCTCCACGGCCTGCTCTCGCACTTCATCGAGCACCGGCGCGAGGTCGTCGTCCGCCGGACGCGGTTTGACCTGCGCAAGGCGGAAGAGCGGGCGCACATCCTCGAAGGCCTCAAGATCGCCCTCGACCACCTGGACGCGGTCATCGCGCTGATCCGAGCCGCCGCGAGCCCCGACGACGCCAAGACGGGCCTCATGGCGCGCTTCGGGTTGTCGGCGATCCAGGCGCAGGCGATCCTCGATATGCGGCTCCAGCGACTGACGCAGCTCGAGCGCGAGAAGCTCGTGACGGAGTATCAGGAGACGCTCCAAAAGATCGAGTTGCTCAAGGCCATCCTGGCCAGCGAGGCGCTGGTGCGTGGCGTGATCCGGGACGAGCTGACGGAGATCAAGACCAAGTACGGGGACGAGCGGCGCACCGAGATCGTGGAGGAGACCGCCGAGATCGCGCTGGAAGATCTCATCGCCCCAGAGGACGTGGTGATCACGGTGTCCCACACGGGGTACATCAAACGGAACGCCGTGAGCCTCTATCGCGCGCAGCGGCGGGGCGGCAAGGGCAAGATGGGGATGGGGACCAAGGAGGAGGATTTTGTGGCGGCGCTCTTTACCGCGTCGACCCGCGACTACCTCCTCTTCTTCACCGACGCCGGAAAAGTCTATTGGCTGAAGGTCCATCAGCTCCCCGAGGCGGGGCGCGTCGCGAAGGGCAAGGCGATCATCAACCTCTTGCAGCTCGCCGAGCACGAGTCGGTCACGGCCATTCTCCCCGTTGCGGCGTTTCGCGAGGACCGATACGTGGTCATGGCGACGCAGAACGGGATCGTGAAGAAGACCGAGTTATCGGCCTACGCCAACCCGCGCGCGGGGGGGATCATCGCGCTCGGGCTGGAAGAAGGCGATCGGTTGATCGCGGTCCACGTCACCAACGGCGAGGAGGAGGTCCTGCTCGGCACCAAGAAGGGCCTGGTGATCCGTTTCCCCGAAGACAACGTCCGGCCGATGGGGCGCACGGCGTACGGCGTGAAGGGCATCGAGCTGGAGTCAGGCGACAAGCTGATCGCCATGGAGGTGGTCCACCGTCGCGAGGGAGCCACGCTCTTGACCGTGACCGAGCACGGCTACGGCAAGCGCACCGACCTGGCCGAGTACCGCTCGCAGGGACGCGGGGGCAAGGGGATCATCACGATCCAGACCACGCCGCGCAACGGCGACGTGGTGGCGGTGATGCAGGTCGACCCCGAAGACGACGTGATGATCATCACCGCGGGCGGCCAGATCATTCGGCTGCAGGTCGCCAACCTTCGGGTGATCGGCCGCAACACGCAGGGTGTGCGGTTGATCGATCTGGGATCGAGCGACCGCCTCGCCGCGGTGGCCATCCTCCGCGAAAAGGACGAACCCCCGGTGGCCCCCGATGCCAATGGACCCGGCGGAGCACCGCCGGCCTAATCCCGGCGGGGATCGGTCAGGGCGCGGAGGACGAGTCGGCGCACGCTGTCCTTGAGAACCGGATCGTCAAGGGGCGCGAGCGCGGCGTCCAGCAGCGCCTGATCGGCCGGCTGGATCGGTTCGCGGGGCGGCGCGGATGGCGGTTGGGGACGCGAGGCGGCCGGCGGATTGCCAATCGTGAAGAGCACGTCGTGAACGATTGCGCCACCCGACGACCGCCGGAGCTTTTCGATCAGGATCGGTTTGAGCAGTGTCAACTCGTGCAGCCACGTCGAGCTGTCGACCACGACCCGCAGCGTGTTCGCGCGCACCTCGGTAGGGGCGGCGTGGGCGGCGATTTGAGGCCCGACGATCTGCGGCCATGCCTGCATCAGCCGGTGCTCGACGAGCTTGGACTCCAGGCCGTGGGCTTTAAAGAGGTCTTCGACCAACCGGTGGGTTCCGATCACCGCTCCCTCCGCTCGCCCGCATCGTAACCCGCCCGCTCGCCCGCGTCAACGGTCCGCAATCACGCCACTGACGGAGATCGCCCCGGGGGATCAATGGTATAATCGCCGCCGAGATGAAGACCAAGGCTCCGGAACGGATCATCGCCAGCAACCCCGTGGTGCACGACGGGCAGGTGGCCGTGATCCGGTAAGCCGCGGTTGAGGCAGCATTCCCCCCTTGGACGTCCGGCCGGCCCTTCCGAGTATCTAGGGGCCAGCATCATCTGGTGTGGCCGCCGGACCAGGGTTACAAGTGGTCGAGCAGGTATTGGGCGTTAAAGTACAGCAGGCCCGAGGCCTCGGGCGTCAGGTGCTTGCCCGGGGGGCAGACCTCGCGGGTGGAACAGCCTTGGGCCGAGACCTCGTTCATGAAGGCTCGGATGACGTTGGCCGCGGTTTTGGGGTAGCCGGCCTGGAGGTGCTTCCGAGCTTGGTCCAGCTTGACATCAAGGCTCTTGACGATTCCCTCGTTGGTGATCCAGCCGAGGGCCTGAGCCTGGTGCTTGAGGTCTTCGATGTAGGTAATGAAATCCAGCGCCACGAACGAGGCTGGAGGTGCCGTGGGACCGAGGGTTTTTTGCGTGACTACAATAGCTTTTTTTATGGCTCGTAGCCGCTCCGTGTTTTCGTCCGTGGCTTCGTCAACGGGTGTTTGCTTAAACTCTGGTTTGATTTGCGCCGATCGTATCCCGGGCAGGCCGCGGCTGGTGAGCTGAAATCCTGCTAACGACTTGCCAGGATGTATTAGGAAAGGTGCATCTGATCCCCCCCATCCGGCCGTTCCACCAATCGACAAGCCGGAAATCCATTCAGGAGGAGAAAAGAGCCCAACGGGAATCAGCGGCCGGCCGATTTCTGACAGCACCAGCTCCGAGCTATGGCGAGTATATCGGGGACCGCTGACCACGCCCTCAGCGCCCACGTCTTGTCCTCCCGACGGGGCGGTAATATCGATATTAATCGTCCAGATTTCGCCGGTATTGGTGAGTGGGTTAGTGAGGCTATACGCATAGGTATAAATTCCCGAGGCCGCAAGCGTCACGGTGGACTTGAATTCGACATTCTCGAGGATGGGGAGGGACTCGCCCGGCAGCAGCGTGATCTCTTGGGACAGTGCGGGACCCGAAAGTGTGCTGACCGCCACAGCGATGAGGCTTAAACGCCTTCCATAAAGCCATTTCATCGGTCTCCTCCCGGGTTAGCGAAACTCGTAGTGCATTCGGGGTGTATCGACCGGGCCGTCACAGGGCGGGGGCTTGAGCGCCCGCTCCACGGTCCGATCTCCGCTGTAATCCTCTTCAGCAATTTTGTTTAGGATACGTTGCCTGACCAGCGTTTGCGCACAGCGATCGATATCCACGCTCGTGCCGGTCCGATGACTGTTATGCGGCGGCGCCCATGTGCCTTGATGATCGAAGAGCCCTCCCCCCGAGAGGCTCATATCATTGATCCCGATGCTTTCCCCGTAGAAGTCAAAGTACTCCGTGGCCATCGCTCGAATCCGGGAATTGGCATACGGTGTCCCGTAGTGGTTGCTGCTGTGCGCGCCAGTCTGCCCCGTGAGCTGCCAACTCCCGATAGCGCTTCCTGTCAGGGCTTCCAGCCCCGGTACGCGAATGCGCATGGTTGCCGACCGGCGTTCCACCTCGGTCGTCCCTTGCTTGAGAATCGCGGTGAGCTGCTCCTCGCCGGCGATTTGGGGCGCCGAATAGATCACCTGACAGAGAGAGCTTTCCGGGGCGATCAAGCACGTCATGGGGAGGAGTGTACCAGCGTTCGCCTGGGGATGAACCCCGTGATCATGCCCGTCGGATGACCGGGGCTCGACCTGGACCTCCACGCGACACCCCTCCGCAGGTTCGGCGACCCGCGCCGTCACCGCCGCGGTCGTGATCCCGCCTGTGCCGGCAGGATACACCTCCTGCGGCCAGACGTCGACCGTCAACCCCGCGCAGCCCACCGCCGTAGCCTCGAACACCACCGGCGAGCCCGTGGTGCACGACGGGCAGGTGGCGGTGATGCGGTACGGCCCGGGCTGGTTACCCAGGGTCGCCGTGACCTGGGTGGTGCCATCCGTCCCCGTGGTCGTGCTGACGTGACTGAGGCTGCCCGCTGGCTGGCCATCCGGCCCGGTCATGGCCCAAGTCACGCCGACGCCACCGACCGGGTTCCCCGCTTGGTCCGTGACCTGTACCACCAGCGGCTCCGGCAGGGACGTGCCCACGGGGGCCGTTTGCCCGCTGCCGGAGACGATGGCGAGCTGCTGCGTCGGGTTGTCCGGGCCGATCTGAAACGTGAGGGTCGCCTGGGCAAATCGATCTCCAAAGACGGGGAAGGGATCAAACGCAAACCGAGGGAACACGCATCGCCCCCCATAGATGTCCTGCAGGTAGATCGTCACCGTGTGGGGCGTCTCGGGGGAGAGCCCCCCGATATTCACCGACACCGCCACGGATTGCAGCCTCCCCACGTCTGGTCCCAGCACTTCCCGGATCTGGCCCTGAAACCGACCATCGATCTCATAGCGCAGCGTGGCATGGGTGCGAGTCTGCTGAATAAAGTCAAAGAAAGAGGGCGAGAGCACGATGGTCCCGCCTTGAAAGATCCCGCAGCCCCCCGCGGCCGGATCGCCGGGAAGCGCTTGACCGGTGGGGGTGCTGTCCTCGGTGACGATCCAGGTGCCGCTGACGGTGAAGGAGGACGTGGTCCGGAAAACGGTGGTGGACGCGGGGGAGGTGATGGCCACGTGGCCTGTGGCGGCCCAGGCGTGGGGGGAAAACGTCATGAGCATGATGAACATCACAACCCATCGTCTCTCCATGTGCAGGCCTCCCGCTTCTCTCCAGCTCTGGCGGGAACGACAACAAGCCGCCAAAGGGTGTGCCCTCCTTTGGCGGCTCGACTGGCGTGGCCGGTTGCCCGGCGGTAGCCTCGTGGCTTTGCGACCCCGGGTTTCCCCGGGTGTGCCGTGAGACAAAGGTCAACCGGGGAAGAAGGCATATTCGGTGCCGCCATCGAGTCGCAGGGACGCAATTGTTTCTAAGGGAGATTGTTGAAGGGAAATCGGTCAGGATGCCGGATGAAAAACAAATTTTTTCAGGATCTCGGAAACCAGTTTCCCAAGAGCAACGGTTCCGGCACAGCCCTTTCCGTCCCACGGCGACGGTGTGTTCGTTTCTCACGCACCTCGATGTCGGTGTATAATCGCCGCCGAGATGAAGACCAAGGCTCCGGAACGGATCATCGCCAGCAACCGTCGCGCGTTTCACGAGTATCACGTGGAGGAAACGTACGAGGCGGGGATCGCCCTCGTTGGCACCGAGGTGAAAGCGCTTCGCGAAGGGAAGGCGAATCTCCAGGACAGCTTCGCTCGCATCGAGGGCGGCGAGGTGCTGCTCCATCACTGCCACATCCAGCCATACAGCCACGGCAACATCCAAAACCATGACCCTGTGCGGGTTCGCAAGCTCCTCCTGCACCGCCGGGAAATCCAGCGGCTCCTGGGCAAGACCCAGGAACGCGGGTTGACGTTGATCCCCCTGAAGTTGTATTTTAAGGAAGGACGCGCGAAGGTGGAGTTGGCGCTCGCGCGCGGCAAGACCGGCCCCGACAAGCGCGAATCGCTCAAGAAACGCGAAGCGACGCGCGAGATCCAGCGGGGAATCCGGGAGCGACACAAGGATTAGCAAATGAGG
>MHEO01000084.1:15660-18998 GCA_001803875.1 Nitrospirae bacterium RIFCSPHIGHO2_01_FULL_66_17
CACCGTACCGGAGCGTACCGAAAGGTACGTGAGGAACGGAGCACAGCCCACAACGCAGCAGATGGGCCTGTTCCGGTCCAAACGATAAGGGGGGCGAATAGGGTCGACGGAGATCGGGATGTTTCGAGTGGCGTGCCGAGGTCCCAGAGGTCTCGTAAAACAACTGGGAACGTAACAACTGCCAACCAAGAACTGGCACTCGCAGCTTAAGCTGCGCGTCTTTTCACTGTAGGCTGCCTGTCCTACCGAAAAGGCGCCGTGATACAGGCTGGCCGGTCCTCCTCGCTTGAGGGAGGCCCGGCGAGACGCACTCAAGCTAGCGACCGACGCGCCCGCCCCGGGCAGCGGCGGCGGCGAATCCGAAACGGGGCTACGCACGTAGTCACTCGGGGCTGAAGGTCTTCGGACGCGGGTGCGATTCCCGCCGCCTCCACCATTCCCCGCAAAGCGGGCGACGCAACGCAGGCGCGCATTCGCGCGCCGAAGCTGCGAGCGGGTTTTGACGTTGTTGGGAAGGCCGGGCGTGCCGAAAACGCCCGGCCTTCTGTTTGGCAGGGCCAGATGCCTGTCCTCCCAGGTCTCATGCCCACCACGGTCAGCGTGCGCCGGCACCGGAAACAGCCCGGAATATACTATTAACGAATAAGGTGCTTGCTTCTTCGCGACAGCCCCTGTATAATAAGCCCGCTCATAGTGGTTCAGGTTAGCCAGCGACCTCGGGGGCGTAGTGATCGAACGGATGGAGAACACCCCACGAACCGATCCTCCATCGCGCAGCTCCTCCGAATCCCCTTCCGTCAAACACCTGCGATATCGAGTCGCTGTTCGTCGAAATAAACCGGCCCGCCGTCTTCTTCGCGTCGTGGTGGGAATATGCGTGGCGCTTTACATTCAAACTAGTCAAGTTAGCGGTGCTCGGGCTGCCGGATTTGCGATCACCCCACAGGGAGCAGCAGCAACTGGAAAAAGCGCCGCGTTTACGGCGCAGGCCGACGACCCCTCCGCCATCTACTATAATCCCGCCGGGATTTCTCAGTTATCCGCCCCGGAGTTTCTGTTGGGGACCACGGTGATCATTCCGCGAACCACCTACACCCCGTCTCCTAATCAGGGAGGCAGAAAGGCCCGAGAAGAAAACCAGACTTTTTTCCTTCCTCAAATGTACGCCGTTATCCCTATAGGCCGCGATGTTACTGCAGGAATCGGGCTTTTTACTCCGTTTGGCCTCGCGACCGATTGGCCGATTGATTGGGATGGACGATTTCAGGTTACGTATATTGCCGTTCGGGCGACTGAGTTAAATCCGACCCTGTCGTGGCGACCCGCTCCCTGGCTTTCAATTGCGGGAGGTCTAGATATCGCGCACGTAACACTCAGGCAACGTCGCCAGATCAACCTGTCCAGGGTAGGAGAAAATGCTGGGTTAGGGCCTTTGTCAGGTAACCCAGAGGGATCAGTTGAACTAAGCGGGGACGCCACAAGCGTTGGGTCGAATGTTGGGCTTTTGATTACACCATCGGACAGGTGGCAGATCGGGGCAAGTCTCCGAAGTCGTCTCCACGCGGAGGAGAATAACGGGCATGCGGACTTCACGATTCCAGTCCCGGCCCTCCAGCCTTTTTTTCCTGACGGCAAGGTTCGAACCGAAATCGATCTTCCGCCGGTGCTCAGGACGGGCGTGTTGGTTCGGCCGCTTCCACAATGGAATGTCGAACTCGATGTTATCTGGACTGGATGGTCTACGATCGACCGGTTAGTCGTCGAGTTTGATCAGGGATTGCCGATGCCGCGGGACACGACGGA
Source organism: Nitrospirae bacterium RIFCSPHIGHO2_01_FULL_66_17 (assembly GCA_001803875.1). Lineage (GTDB taxonomy): Bacteria > Nitrospirota > Nitrospiria > 2-01-FULL-66-17 > 2-01-FULL-66-17 > 2-01-FULL-66-17. Next base: position 17,464 of record MHEO01000084.1, read on the forward strand.
TTTTTCATGGGAGAATTCACTCACGTATAACCTAGGAACGGAATACCGCTGGCCGTCCTTCGCCCTACGAGGAGGATATACTCTTGATTATAGCCCGATTCCCGACGACACGATCAGCCCCCTTCTTCCTGATGGTACCCGTCATTGGTTTTCCCTGGGCATTGGGTATAACACCCCCCGATGGAACATCGATCTTGCTTACACGCTCATTTTAATTCGCCGACTGAAGGAAAATAACTTTGGCGAACAATATAGTTCTTCTGGCGCCCCTCCCGCCATTCTACCGATCGATGCTCGCGCTAACGGCGGGTACCGCAACTTTACACATGTAGTCGGGTTGAGCACTTCATACAATTTCTAGAGGTCAGTGGGCAGCCTTCCCAAAGACGAGGACGAAAATATCTTCAGTTCTCTGGGCAAGTAAAGCAGCTATTGATAGCTGCATAAGTAATGTCCTATTTGAGGCGTAAAGAAAGCGGGCTGTGCTCGATGAAGGAGCGCAGGAGGAGGGGATCTCGTTGAAGGTGGCGGTGCTGGTGATGCGTGACGGCGGTGAGCGTGTCAAGCTCGGTGAGGGGCCAATTGGCGAACGGGTTGCATTTGAGGTATCCCCAGGCCGACTCGATCGGATTAAGCTCCGGCGCATAGGGCGGGAAGAACACCGGGTGGAGCTGCGGCGTCTGCTGCAGAAAGGTGTGCACCACGGTGGCCCGGTGCGCCCACAGCCGATCCCAGAGCAGGACGAAGGGGGCATCCAGTTGGCGGGCCAGCTGCCGCAGGAACGCGATCACCAACGGACCCGTCAGGTTGGTATCCGGATGCAGGCGGAAATACAGGTAGACGCGATCGCGTTGCGGGGGCACACACAGGGCGCCGATGACCGAGACCTTTTGGTACGCGCGCGTCCGCTGGACCAGGACCGGGGTCTGGCCGCGGGGGCTCCACGTCCGGCGGACGAGGGGTGCCATCAAAAAGCCGCTCTCGTCCAGGAATGCCAGCCAGGCCCTCAGCCGCGCGGCTTTTTTTTAGCGCGGGGCCAGTCCTGTTTGATCCAGCGTTGGATGGCGGCCTCATCGCGTTCGAGGGCCCGCCGCTGGGGCTGTTGGGGACTAAAGCCCAACGCCCGCAGGAGCCGCCCGAGATGATCCACGTGGTAGGTGATCCCAAAGTGGGCGCGGATCGCTTGGGCGACGCGGGGACAGGTCCACAGATCGGTGGGAAAGCCCGCCGCTTGGGCCCCGCGAACCAGGAGCCGCTCCAGGCGCCGCTGCGCACGGGCATCCAACTTGGGCGGGCGGCCCGCCGCGGGTTTCGCGGCCAGGGCCGCGGTGCCCTTGCGGCGATAGGCCGCCTTCCATCGGCGCACGCTGCGGCGATCCACGCCGACCATGCGAGCCACATCCACGGGCGCATACCCGTCATCCAACAACCGCATGGCCCGTCGTCTCCGTCGTTCCAGCTCCTCTGGGCTGCCGGCTGGGCGCATAGGCTCCCTCCTGCCCAGATGATAGGACATTACTTATGCAATCGTCAAT
>MHEO01000085.1:0-6682 GCA_001803875.1 Nitrospirae bacterium RIFCSPHIGHO2_01_FULL_66_17
GAAGTCGAACGTGTCGCGCCAGCCCTTGCCGACGAGCGGGAAGTCCTTCCTGAGGGGATAGCCTTCGGTGTACTCGTCGGGCATGAGAATCCGGCGCAGATCGGGGTGGTGGGTGAACCGGATGCCCATCATGTCGTAGACCTCGCGCTCCATGAACTCGGCGCCCTTCCAAAGCGACGTGAGGGACTCGACCACCGGGTCGGAGTCGGGCACGCGGGTCTTGATGCGCAGGCGATGACGCCGGATCACCGAATACACCTCCCACACCACCTCGAAGCGGACCGGCTCGCCGAGCCAATCGACCGAGCTGACGTGCACAATGTAGTCGTAGTCCATCTCGGGATCGTCGTGCAGATAGCGCGCGACATCGAGCAGCCCCTCGCGCCTGACTTCGACCGCCAGATCGCCCCGAAACTCGGTCGCGCGCACGAACGCCTCAGGAAATTTCGCTTTGATCGTTTCGGCTACGGGGTGCATCAGGATTTGATTGCCCCGTAGGCTTCGCGCTGCACAAACACTCGTTCTTGCATGATCTTCTCTTGCAACCGCAGGATCCCGTCGAAGAGCGCTTCAGGCGTGGGCGGACAGCCGGGGACGTAGATGTCGACCGGCACGAATCGATCGACCCCTTGGACCACCGCGTAGCTGTTGTAGATGTTGCCGGAGGTCGCGCACGATCCCATCGCGATCACGTACTTGGGCTCCGGCATCTGGTCGTAGACCTTGCGGATCACGGGGGCCATGCGCCGGCAGACGGTGCCCGCCACGATCATCAGATCGGATTGCCGCGGCGACGCGCGGAACACCCCCGCGCCGTAGCGATCCATGTCGTACCGGGAGGAGACGGCCGCGATCATTTCGATCGCGCAGCAGGCGAGCCCGAACGTGAGCGGCCAGAGCGAGCCCTTTCGCGCCCAGTTCACGGCCTTTTCGAGGGTGAGCGTCACCATCCCGATGTCGCCGTCTTTCCCGCCCCCGCTCTCCGAGCCGATATTGATCAATCCCACTCGAGGGCCCCTTTCCGCCAGGCGTACGCGTACCCCGCCACGAACAGCGCGATGAAGATGACCATCTCGATCAGCCCGAACAGGCCGATCTTGTCGAACGCCACCGCCCACGGATACAGGAAAATCAACTCCACGTCGAAGATGACGAAGAGCATGGCGATGATGTAATACCGGACGGGGAACGGCATCCGCGCGTCGGAGATCGGCTCGCTGCCGCACTCGTACGCCGACAGCTTCTCGGACGAGTCGATCCGCGGATGCACCACGTAGCTGACCATCAGCGTGCCGACCCCGAAGGCGGCGGCGATCATGATATAGACCGCGACCGAGGCGTACTGCGTCAGGTAGGCCGAAAGCTCAGGGCTGATCGCCATGCGTGACCCGCGGGGATCCCTTCCACACTAGGAGGGGTGTTGTAGCACGTTCGATTTTCGCCCGTCAATCGGCTAAAGGACCTAAGGGATTATTTGGCCAATAGGCCTAGTCCCGTGGGACGGGCCGGGGGGGAGCGGCGGGGTCGTCACTCGATCTTGGAGAACCGGTCGAGATCCTCCTCCTTGCCCACGATGACCATGACGTCCCCCTTTTGCAGGATGTCCTCGGCATCGGGGTTGACGTTCATCTCCTCCACGTTCGTCCACTCGCCGCGGACGAGCTTGGTCACCCGCCGCTTGATCGCGATGACGTTGATGCCGAATCGGGTCCGGATCGAGGCCTCTTTGAGGGGTTTCCCCGCAAACGGGGCCGGCACCTCGATCTCCTCGATGCTGTAGCCCTGAGCCAGCTCCAGGTATTCGAGCACGTTCGGGGCAATCAGGCGGTGGGCGAGACGGACCGCCGCGTCCCGCTCCGGGTAGATCACCTCGCTCACGCCCATGTTGGCGAGGATCTTCCCGTGCAGGGGGGTCACCGCCTTCGCGATGATCTGTTTGACCCCCAGCTCCTTCAGCGTCATGACGATCAGGATGCTGGCCTCGATGTTCTCGCCGATGCTGACCACCGCCACGTCGACGTTCTGCACGCTCACCGCCTTGAGCGCCCGCTCGTCGGTCGCGTCGCACTGCACCGCGTAGGTGGCGAAATCGCTCACCGCCTCGATCTGGGCCTCGTCGCTGTCGATCGCGAGGACCTCGTACCCCTTCTTGATCAACGTCTCCGCGACGCTGTAGCCGAACCGCCCGAGCCCGATCACCGCAAACTGACGTGTCATGTTGCTCTCCTACCCAATCAAGACTCGTTCGGGCGGATACCGATACCGCCGCGTCTCTTCCAGGCGGATCAGCGCCACGCCGACCGTGAGCGGACCGATTCGGCCGATGAGCATCGTCAGGATGATCATCAGCTTGCCGAAATCCGAAAACAGCGCGGTGAAGCTGAGCACGCCGCCGTCCCCGGTCGACAGGCCCACCGTGCCGAACGCGGACACCACCTCGAACAGCGTGCGCAGGAACTCGCGCTCCTCGCTCACTTCCAGGATCAGCGTCACCCCGGTCACCAGAAAGAACGCGAGCAGCGCCACCGAAAACGCCCGGATCACCGTCTCCTGCGGGATGCGGCGGTGGAACGCGGTCACGTCGCTCCGGCCGCGGATGCCGGCCCACAGGCCGATCAGCATCGTTCCGAACGTGGAGGTCTTGATCCCTCCCCCGGTCCCGCCCGGCGACGCCCCGACGAACATGAGCAGGATCAATAAATAAAGCACGGCCCCGGAGGCCACGCCGAGATCGACCGTGTTGAAGCCGGCCGTCCGCGCGGACACGGCGTGAAAATACGACACCATGACCTGGTCCGTCAACCGCAGTCCGCCGAGCGTGCGGGGATTGGGCGCCTCGATCGCCCAGAAGAGCGCGGTGCCCGAGATGATCAACCCGGCGGTCAGGGTCAGGACCATCCAGGTGTGGACGGACAGGCGGAACGTCTCGCCGCCGAGGTAGCGCCGGAGATCGCGGTACACGACGAACCCGATGCCGCCGACGATGATGAGCGTGGTGATGACCAGGTTCACCACCGGGTCGCGCTGGTAGGCGATCAGGTTGGTCGAAAAGAGCGAGAACCCGGCGTTGTTGAACGCCGAGACCGCGTGAAACACGCCCAGGTACGCCGCCTCCCCCCACGGGACCTCGGCCGAAAACCGCGCCGCGAGGATCACCGCCCCGAGCCCCTCCACGACCAGCGTGATGAGGAGGATCCCCCGCAGGAGGTGGATCAGCCCCTCCACCGTGAGCACGTTGAGGGCCTCCTGCATGACCAGGCGCTGCTTGATCCCGACCTTCCTACCCAGGAGGAGGATGATCACGGTCGACAAGACCATGTAGCCCAGGCCGCCCAACTGCACGAGACCCAGGATCACGATCTGGCCCGCCGTGCTCAGATCGGTCGCCAGGTCCTTCACGGCAAATCCGGTCACGCAGACCGCGGACGTCGCCATGAAGAACGCGTCGATCGCCCGGATCTCGCGGCCGGGCGCGGCAGCGAAGGGCAGCACCAGCGCGGCCGTGCCCACGGCCACGGCCCCCACGAACCACAGGACCAGGATCTGCGAGGGCGTGAGCTGGACCCCGCCGACCCTCCCCTGGTATGTCGCGACCGGTTCCATCCTATCTAGCGTGACGGACGAATGCTGCTTCCCGCGACGCCAACAGCCCCATCACGCCCTTGCGGATCATGCTCACCGCGATCGCGGCGAGCAGGAGGTAGAAGACCTTGCCGAGGGCGGTCGCGCCGTTCACGCCGATCAGCCGGATGATGCGGTCGGCGTGGCGCACGACCAGCCACGCCAGGACCAGATTCGCGGCGAGCGCGCCGAACACCGGCCAGAAGCCGTACGTCCCCATCAGCATCAGCGAGGTGGTCAGCGTGGCCGGCCCGGCGATGATCGGCGTGCCGAGCGGCACGACCCCCAGCGTCGCCGCCGACTTGGGCGAGGAGGAGCGGGCGCCATCGCGCAGCAGGTCGCCGATCGCGAAGACCAGCAGCAGCGCCCCGCCCGCGATCATGAAATCCTCGACCTGAACGCCGAGGATCGCAAACGTCCCCTGCCCCAGCAGGATGAAGGCGACCGTCACCGAGAACGCGGTCAACACCGACTGCCGCGCCACCCGGCGCTTGTCGGCGACGGCCAGCGACTGGGTCAACGCGTAGTACGTCGGCAGGACCCCCGGGATGTCGACCGCCACGAAGATCGGCAGGAACACCAGCAGAAACCGGCTAACCGCCGCGTGGTCCAGGTCCATGAACGCCGACAGGGACGTCACCGCGCGCCGCCGCGCGGTTGGAGAAACGGCGTCAGGAGGTCGATGGGCATGGGAAAGACGATGGTGGATGTTTTCTCGCTCGAGAGCTCCTTGAGGGTCTGGAGAAAGCGCAGTTGCAGCGTGGTGGGGTTGCGGCTAATGATGTCGGCGGCCTCGGACAGCTTTTGGGCCGCCTGGAACTCGCCCTCCGCGTGGATGATCTTTGCGCGCCGCTCGCGCTCGGCCTCGGCCTGCCGGGCGATCGCGCGGATCATCTCCTGGGGCAGGTCGACGTTTTTGACCTCGACCGCCGACACCTTCACGCCCCACGGCTCGGTCTGCTGGTCGATGATGCGCTGCAGTCCGGCGTTGATCTCCTCGCGCTTGGCGAGCAAATCGTCCAACTGGCCCTGCCCGAGCACGCTGCGGAGCGTGGTCTGGGCGATCTGGGACGTGGCGAACAGGTAGTCCTCGACCTGCAGGATCGCGCGCTGGGGGTCGATGACGCGGAAGTAGATGATCGCGTTGACCTTGACCGTCACGTTGTCGCGCGTGATCACGTCCTGCGACGGCACGTCCATGGTGATCGTCCGCAGGCTCACCTTGACCATCTTGTCGACCACGGGGATCAGCACGATCAGGCCGGGGCCGGTCCCGCCGATCAGCGCGCGCGAAATCCGCCCGAGGCGGAAGATCACGCCCCGCTCGTACTCCCGGAGGATTCGAACGCCGCTCGACAGGAAGACGAGCACCAACAAAACCACGATCAGAGAGTTGAACAGGGTCATCGCGCTCCCTCCCCCGACGGTGCCTTCCGTTTGACGACCAGGGTCAATCCCTCGACGGCGGTCACCTCCACCGGTTCATCCGCCGCGATCGCCTCCCCGCTCGTCGCGTCCCAGAGCTCCCCGTGCAGCACGACCGACCCGCGGGGCGCGATCGCGGTCTTCGCCACGGCGGTCGCGCCGATCAACCCCTCCACGCCGGTCGTCGTCGCCGCGCGCTGGGACCGCCAGGCGTAGCGCAGCATCACCCCGAAGAACAGCGCGGTCAGGATCACGGCGGGCGCGACCACACCCCATGAGAGGCCGAAACCGGGCAGATCCCCGCGGATGAGCATGAGCGAGCCCAGCGTGAGCGCGATCACGCCGCCGATGGTGAGCAGGCCGTAGCTCGGCACGGCGAACTCGGCGAGGAAAAACAGCACCGCCAGGCCGATCAGCAGCAGGCCGGCGTAGTTGATCGGCAGGGTCTGGAACGCGTAGAACGCCAGGATCAGCGCGATCCCGCCCACCACGCCGGGAAAGATCGCCCCGGGATTGGACAGCTCGAAGATCAGGCCGTAGATGCCGATCAGCATCAGGATGTAGGCGACGTTCGGATCGCTCAGCACCGACAGCGCCCGCAGGCGCAGCCCCATCGGATACTCCGCGACCTCGGCCCCCTTCGTCGCGAGGCGCCGCGTCCCCGTCGCCGTGACGACCTCCAGGCCGTGGAGTTGATCGAGCAGCGAGGGAAGGTCCGGCGCGACCGCGTCGATGAGCTTGAGACCGAGGGCCTCGCGGTCGGTGGCGGACACGCTCTTGCGCACGGCGTCCTCGGCCCACTGCGCGTTCCGGCCGCGGCGCTCGGCGAGCGACTTGATGTACGCCGCGGCGTCGTTCTCCACCTTGCGCTTCATCTCCTCGTCCATGGGGCCGCCGCCCAGCGCGACCGGGTGCGCCGCGCCGATGTTCGTGCCGGGCGCCATCGCCGCCCGGTGAGCGGCCAGCGTGATGAACACGCCGGCCGACGCGGCCCGCGCCCCGGTTGGCGCGATGTAGACCACGACCGGCACCTCCGACGCCAACATGGCCTTGACGATCGTGCGCATCGAGGCATCCAGCCCGCCCGGCGTGTCCAGCTTCAGGATGAGCGCCTCGGCTCCGTGCTCGCCCGCCGCCTCCAGCGCCTCGGCAACGTATTCCGCCGCGACCGGGTTGATCGGGCCGTCGTACGCGGCGACCTCGACCGTCGCCGCCTCGGCCCACACCCCGGTCGCGCCCCAGAGGACGCACGCCGCAAGGGCAGTCCACAGCGACGCGACCCCAGGCGCATCACGGCTCATCGATGTCTCGGGTGACGCAACGCCGGTATCATAGGCTCGGCACTGGGTGGTGTCAATGGATGCGCCCGCCGCGATCCGTGCCGGCTCACAGCCGCTCCAGACGCCGGCGCTTGCGGCGCTCGGCCTTGGGGAGCCGAAACGGATTGCCGCGCTTGCCGTCCGAAGGGCGCACCGTCTCCCCCTCCCCGTCCTTGTCGCCGACCCCGTCGCTGGAGGCCGCCGCGCCGCCCGCCAGCGCTTCGATCAACCGCCGCTCGAATTCCTTGACGCCCAGCACCACGCCGCCGTGGGATCGGCACTTGTCGCGCACCTCGCGGTCCGACGAGACGATCGTC
>MHEO01000085.1:6742-25463 GCA_001803875.1 Nitrospirae bacterium RIFCSPHIGHO2_01_FULL_66_17
GGCGTACCGCGACAGCTCGGCGACGAACGCCTCGCGCTTGGCCGCGACGTCGCCCCACAGCCCGCCGCGGCTCCCGATCATGTTGTACCCGTCGATGACGATGTCCACCGGCGCCCCGCCAAAGACCGCTCCCCCCCTAAATCCCCCCCTTTAACAAAGGGGGGCGGGGGGGGATTTTCTCAAACGTCGCCTCACACCTCCGCGACGACGAGTGGCACATACATCTCCTCGGGGCTCAGACCCCCGTGCAGGCCGATATGGGCGTACCGCCGCTCGCCCGCCACCCAGTCCTTGATCGCCCACGTCCCCTGCATGATCAGCGTGTAATCGCCGACCCGTTCCAGAAGCCGCGGGTGCGGCGGACCAAGGCCGAAGTAGCCCTGCTCGACCAATGCCCGGCTCTCGACGAGGGCGGCGCGCTCGCCAAAATGTTCGCGCACGTAGCGCTCGAACGCGTCCCGTTGCTCCGGATGGACGTAGCAGTAGGCCGCCCGCCGATCCCCGCAGAGCGGCAGCCGCAGCGTCGACGCGAGCGCCGGGTGGCGGTCCAGCTCGATGAGCCGGTCGGGTCCCGAATCGATCAGGCCGTGGTCGCCGGTCACGATCACGAGGCTCCCGCTGCCGGCGATCGCGCGCAGAAACGCCTCGAACGCCCGGTCGAACTCGGCGAGGTGCGCGGCCACGAGGGCGCTCCCGATCCCGTGCTCGTGCGCGAGACCGTCGAGCTCGGGCCAGTAGGCATACACGTACTGGCGGGGATCGGGTTCGCGCAGAATGCGCTCGATCGTCTGAAAGAACCCCCGGGGCGCTCGATACGGCCGCCGCTCGGCCCGGCCGCCGTATACCGTGTTGAACTCGGACCCGGCGATCCGCCGGGGCACGACCAGGTACGACCGGGCGCGGAGCCGGTCGACGAGCGGGACCTGGTCGAACAGCTTCGCCGCGTCGACGCCCGCGTGCCCGCGAGGCGCCCCACCGACCCGTGGCCGACACGGCAGAACGGCGGTGACCCCGCCGAGTGCCGGCACGTTGACGAACCAGCCGGTGAGCGCGTGCTGCTGCGGCGCCACGCCGGTCAGGATCGTCGCGAGGGCGGCCGCGGTCGTGGACGGAAACACCGACGTGATCCTGCCCTCGATCCGGCGATGGAGCGCGCCGTCCCCGCCGGCCCGGACCAGAAAGTCGTAACCCAGGCCGTCGACGACCAGCAGCACCACGCGCTTCGCGCGGCGCAGACGCGACGGGGCCAGCCCGGACAGGGGCGCGTAGCGCGGGGTTTCATCCCCCAGGCCGGCCTCGATCGAGGCCATCAGATTGACCAGGCTTCCGGCCTTGTAATCGGGCAGCACCATCGGGGTCAGGTCGCCTCGACGCGGCGGTAACACGCGTGCTTGACGCCATCCACCGCGGCCAACAGGTCCGCCTTGGAGACGTCGATCAGAAGAACCCCAGGCGGTGGACCCCGGCCTCGCCGAGCCACCAGAGCATCGCGAGGTAGGTCCACGCGGCGCCGGCCATGAAATACCCCGCGACGATCACCGCCCCGTCCTCCTCCATCATTCCCAGCGCCAGCAGGAGAATCGACCACGCCGGGATCGTGTTGGAAAACGGGATCGGCAGCGGCAGTGTCAACAGAAACGCGCTCGAGACGATCGCAAGCCCATTCAGCACGGTGAAGCTCGGCCACCGCTTGAAGAACCGCATCCGGGGGTGGACGACCTTCTCCATGCGCCGCGCCACCGCAAGCGCGCCCTTCACCAGCTTCGCCAGCGTGTCGTGGGCAATCTCGCGCCGGAGGACCCACCGGGGAAGCCACGGGCGCTGCCGCAGCGCGATGCGGAAGCCGAAGATCATCAGCGCGATCCCGAACGGCGTGGAGAGGCCGGGGAGCGGAATCGGCTGGCAGAACGGCAGCACGAGAATGATGACGAGGACATCCATCCCGCGCCCGCGCAGGACCTCGACGATCTCGCCCAGCGCGAGCGCCCGGCCCCCGGCGTGGTCGAGGAGCTGCCGCAGGTCGTCCGACAGCGTGGTCGGGTGGTGGGGCGCGCTCCGCGTCACGGTCGGCGCCCCCTCACGGCAACGCGACGCCCGCCGTCACTTGATCGACAGCAGCTCGATCTCGAAGATCAGCGTGGCGTTGGGGCCGATCGCCTGGCCGGCGCCCTGCGGTCCGTACGCGAGGTTCGACGGGATGACGAGTTGCCATTTGGACCCGACCTTCATCAGTTGGAGCGCCTCGGTCCAGCCCTTGATCACCCCGTTGACCGGAAAGCTCGCGGGCTCCCCGCGCTTGTACGAGCTGTCGAATTCGGTGCCGTCGATCAGCGTGCCCCGGTAGTGGGTGGTGACGGTGTCGGTCGCCTTGGGGATCTTGCCGGTCCCCTCCTTGATCACCTGGTACTGCAGCCCGCTCGGGAGCGTGACCACCCCCTTCTTTTTCTTATTCTCGGCCAGGAACACCTCGCCCTCCTTCTGGTTCTTGTCGGCGCGTTGCTTGGCCATTTCCTGCGCCTTGGCCGCCATCTGCTGCTGGAATTGGGCGAGGACCTTCCGCACCTCGTCCTCGGTCAGCAACGGCTTGCCACCCGACATCCCGTCGGCGATCCCCGCCGCCAGCGCCTTCTGATCGAGGTCGACCGACTGCCGCTTGAAGTTCGTGCCGATGTCGAGCCCGATGCTGTAGCTGACCTTGTCCTTGTCCGTCTTCAGAACCGGCCGGTCTTCCGCGTGGGCGAAACCGGCAAACCCCGCGAGGACGACGATGGCCACCAATTGAACGAACATCCGCTCTCCTTTTCTGCGTCGTATGAGGTTCACTGCGTCGGTTGTGCAACGTTGCGTACCGATACGTATACCTTCGCGCCGCGCAAACTTCAAGCGAAAGTTTTTTGCGTGGGCATCACGACACGCATCGGAGCCTGTTCAGGAAGGGTCAGATGCAAGGCGGAGCGAGGAATCCCCTCTAGCGTGACGGACGAATGCTGCTTCCCGCCGGAGCGTACTGTGTCGTACGTGAGGAGGGATTCCGAAGCGACAACGCAGCAGGTGGCCATTCATGGACAGGCTCCTACGGCACTTGCAAGATCGCGGCCTTTGTCGCATCGATCAGCGGGGCGGGGTAGAGGCCGATGAAGAGAACGGCCAGCGTCGTGACGATCAGCGCCAGCGAGGCGGCGGGTGAGGTGGCGAGGTCGAAGTCGCGGCCGGGCTCGCGCATGTACATCACCATCACCACGCGCAGGTAGTAATAGGCCGACACCGCGGAGAGCAGGACGCCGACCACGGCCAGCCAGACCAGGCCGGCCTCGACGGCGCCCATGAACAGGTAGAACTTCGCCACGAACCCGGCGGTGGGCGGAAGGCCGGCCAGGGAGAACATGAAGATGAGCATGATCACCGCGGCCACCGGGTTCTTCTTCGCCAGACCCGTGAAATCGGCGATGTCCTCGCCCCGCATGCCGCCCTTGCGCAGGATGATGACCACGCCGAACGCGCCCAGGTTCATCAGCGCGTAGATCATCAAATAGAGCATCAGGCTCATCGTGCCCAGGCCGCCGCCGACGATGATCCCGATCAAGGCGTAGCCGGCGTGGGCGATCGAGGAGTAGGCGAGCATGCGCTTGATGTTGGTCTGCACGATCGCCACCACGTTGCCCAGGACCATGGTCGCCACGGCGAGCGTGATCAGGATCGGCTGCCAGTGGGCCTTGACCCCCCCCAGCGCCTCGGCGAAGACGCGGAGGAAGACGGCGAAGCTCGCGGCCTTGGGCGCGACCGACATGAAGGCCGTGACCGGCGTGGGCGAGCCCTCGTAGACGTCCGGCGTCCACATGTGGAACGGCACCGCCGCCACCTTGAACCCGAACCCGACCACCAGGAAACTCATGCTCAGCAGGAGGCCGGGGTTGTCGACGGCGCCCGCGGCGAAAAACGCGCCGAGCCCCTTGAGGTTGGTCGTGCCGGCGATCCCGTAGAGGATCGAGATCCCGTAGAGGAGGATCGCGGAGGAGAACGACCCCAGGATGAGGTACTTCGCGGAGGCCTCGACCGAGCGGCTCTCGTGGCGCTTAAAGCCCGCCATGATATAGAGCGAAATCGAGAGCAATTCGAGCCCCAGGTAGATCATGATCAGGTCTCCCGCCGAAACCATGACCATCATCCCCGCGGTGGCGAGCAGGATGAACCCGTAGTATTCGCCGAGGTGGATCTTCTCGATCTCGAGGTACGTCATCGAGAGCAGGATCGTGATCGCCCCGGCCAGGTAGACCAGCATCTTGAAATAGGTGGCGTACGGGTCGAGCGTGAACATCCCGCTGAAGATCTCGGTCTCGACCGCGGCGAGCTTCCAGCTCCCGTAGAATGCGACCGCGAGGATCCCGATCGCGAAGTAGCCGAGCTTGTCCTTCTCGTGCTTCGGGATCGCCAGATCGAACAGGAACAACGCGCAGGCGCCGATCGTGAGCACGATCTCGGGCGCGATGGCGACGAGTTGGAACCACGAAAAATTCATCCGCGCTCCTCGCTCACGACGGTAACACGGCGCGGACCGCGCTCCACAACAGGTCGGACCACGACAGCGCCGCCTGCGAGCCGGTTCCGACCCGGGTCTGATCGATCAGGTGGTTCACCGATGCGTGCAGCACGTCGAGCACCGGACCCGGATACAGGCCGATCCAGAAGACCGCGACGACCAGGGGGGCGACCGTCGCCAGCTCCCTCAGGCTCAGGTCGGGGTGGCCGGCGTTTCTTGGATTGGCTTCGCCGAACAGCACCCGCTGGACCATCCACAGCATGTAGACCGCGGCGAGGATGACGCCCAGCGAGGCGGCCACCGCGTATGCCGGCCGCGTGATGAACGCGCCCAGAAGGACCAGGAACTCGCCCACGAAGCTGTTCGTGCCGGGCAGGCCCAGCGACGACAGCGAGAAGATCACGAGCATCGCCGCATAGAGGGGCATCGTCCTGGCCAGACCGCCGTAATCCGCGATCAGGCGGCTGTGCGTGCGGTCGTACAGGATGCCGACGCAGAGGAACAGCGCGCCGGTGGTGATCCCGTGGTTGACCATCTGCAACATCGCGCCTTCGATCCCCTGCACTGTAAACACGAAGAGTCCCAGCGTCACGAAGCCCATGTGGCTGACGCTCGAATAGGCGATGAGCTTCTTGAGGTCGGCCTGGGCGAGCGCCATGTATGCGCCGTAGATGATCGCGACGACCGAGAGCGCGAGCACAAACGGGGTGAAGAGCGCCGAGGCGTCGGGGAGCATCGGCAGGGAGAACCGCACGAACCCGTACCCCCCCATCTTCAACAGCACGCTCGCCAGGATCACGCTGCCCGCGGTCGGCGCCTCCACGTGCGCGTCGGGTAGCCATGTGTGGAACGGGAACATCGGCACCTTGATCGCGAACGCGAGGAAGAACGCCACGAACATCCAGAACTGGAACGCCGCCGGGTACGGCTGGCCCATCAGGTCCGGGATCGAAAACGTGTGGCCGCCCGCGAAGTAGAGCGCGATCATCGCGACCAGAAGCAGGAGCGAGCCCGCCAGCGTGTAGAGGAAGAACTTGATCGCCGCGTAAATCCGGTTGGCGCCCCCCCAGACGCCGATGATGAGGTACATCGGGATCAGCATGGCCTCCCAGAAGACGTAGAAGAGGACGAAGTCGAGCGCGACGAAGACCCCCAGCATCGCGGTCTCCATCAGCAGGACGGCCATCATGAACTCTTTGACCCGCTTGTCGATCGAGTTCCAGGAGCAGAGCACGACGATCGGCGACAGGAACGTGGTTAACAGCACGAGCAGCAGGCTGATGCCGTCCACGCCGACCGCGTAGTTGATGTTGAACGTCGGGATCCACGCGTACTCCTCGACGAACTGGAACGCGTGGGTGCCGCGGTCGAAGGCGATCCACAGCGGGATCGAGGCGACCAGCGTGATCAACGTGGTCCCGAGCGCCAGCCACTTCACGGCCATGGCGCTGCGCAGCGCCATGGCCGCCAGCGCGCCGGCGAGCGGCGCGAACACCACGATCGAGAGGAGCGGATAACCCGCGTCAGGCACGACGAGACCCTTTATCTGAAGAAGTAAATGCCGACCACCAGCACCGCCCCCAGCGCCATGAACAGCGCGTAGTGCTGGAGCTGCCCGCTCTGCATCAGCCGCAGCAGCGCGGCCCACGCCTGGGTGACGCGCCCCACCCCATTGACCGCGCCGTCGATAATCGCCACGTCCACGCCGCGCCAGAGGGCGCGCGCGAGCGCCACGGTCGGGCGCACGAAAACGGCGTCGTAGATCTCATCGACGTACCACTTGTTGAACGACACCCGGTAGAGCGCACCCGCCACCGACGCGAGCCGCTGGGGCAGGCCGGGCGACACCACATAGAAGGCGTAGGCCAACGCGATCCCGCAGGCGGCCGCCGCCACCGAGACCAGCATGAGCGCGTACTCGACGCCCGAGTGCCCGGCCGCGTGCTCGGCGGCCTCGTGCGCTTGGAGCACCGGCGCGAGGAACGGGTCGATCGCGTTCATACCCTCGGCCGGAATCCCGACCCACCCCACCGTCAGCGACAGGATCGCCAGGGCCACGAGCGGGATCGTGATCACCGCGGGGGATTCGTGCAGATGGTGCGCGGCCTCTTTGGACACGCGCGATCGGCCGTGGAAGACCGAGAAGACGAGCCGGAAGATGTAGAACGCGGTCAGGAACGCGGTGACGAGGCCGAGCGCCCAGAACAGCACGCCGGTCCCGCCCGACGAGAACGCCTTCCAGAGGATTTCGTCCTTGGAGAAGAACCCCGCGAACGGCGGGATCCCGGCGAGCGCGATCGCGCCGGCCAGGAACGTCCAATACGTGATCGGCATGGCCGATTTCAGACCGCCCATCCGACGGAGATCCTGCTCCCCCGAGAGCGCGTGGATCACGCTGCCGCACCCCAGGAACAGGAGCGCCTTGAACGCGCCGTGGGTGAGGAGGTGGAAGATGCCGGCGGCGTAGGCGCCGAGGCCGCACGCCATCATCATGTAGCCGAGCTGGCTGACGGTGGAGTACGCGACGATGCGCTTGATGTCGTTCTGCGTCAGCGCGATCGTGGCGGCAAAGATCGCCGTGACGCCCCCCGTCCACGCGACGACGTCCATCGCGACCGGGGAGAGGTTGAACAGGGGATTGAGCCGCGCGACCAGGAACACGCCCGCGGTGACCATGGTCGCCGCGTGGATCAGGGCGGAGATCGGGGTCGGGCCTTCCATCGCATCGGGCAGCCAGGTGTGGAGCGGCAGTTGCGCCGACTTGCCGACCGCACCCACGAAGAGCAGGAGCGCGATCAGCGTGATCACGTCCACCGGCCACTCGCCGCCCGCCCAGCCGAGGAGGTTGATCGTTTGGCCGACGTGATCCGGCGCGGCGGAGAACACGGCCTGATAGTCCAGCGACCCGAACGTGACGAACGCGAGCAGGATGCCAAGGCCGAACCCGAAATCGCCGATCCGGTTGACCACGAACGCCTTGGTCGCCGCGTCGCACGCCGACTTTTTCTCGTACCAGTGCGCGATCAACAGGTACGAGCACAGGCCGACCGCCTCCCAGAAGACATAGAGCTGCAGGAAGTTGTCGGCCATCACGAGCATGAGCATGGAGAACGTGAACAGGGCAATGTACGCGAAGAAGCGGGCGTACCCCTTGTCCCCGTGCAGGTAGCCGACCGTATAGAGGTGGACCAGCGCGCTGACGGTGGTGACGAGCAGGAGCATCACGGCGGTGAGCTGGTCGACGTGCAGCGCGATGTCGACGTTCAGCGAACCCGATCCGATCCACCGATACAGCGTCTCGTGGAGCGTGGCGCCCCCGGCGACCTCCAGAAACGCGGCGACCGACAGCACCCACGACCCCGCCACCGCGGGTACGGCGACCCAGTGCGCGCGCGGCCCAATCCAGCGCCCGAACAGGCCGGTGACGAGAAACGCCACTAATGGAAGGAGGGGGATCAGGACGATCGAGGACATCAGCAAGAACCCGTCACCATTTCATCAGACTGATGTCCTCGACGTTGATCGTCGAGCGGTTGCGGTAGAGCGCGATGATGATGGCCAGGCCGATGGCGACCTCCGCGGCCGCCACGGTCATCACGAAGAAGACGAAGACCTGACCGGTGATGTCCTGCAAATAGTGCGAGAACGCCACGAAGTTGATGTTGGCGGCGTTGAGCATCAGCTCGATCGAGAGCAGGATGATGATGATGTTCTTGCGGATCAGGACCCCGACGACCCCGATGACGAAGAGCACGGCGCCGAGCGTGAGGTAGTAGGACAGCGGCACCATCAACAAGATCTCCCCGGATACGATAATTGGAGCCTGTTCAGGAACGCGCCAGTTACAAGGCGCCGCGAGAACCGGAGCGGAGCGTACTCAGTGTGTACGTGAGCACCGGAAGCGCAGCGGCAACGCAGTAAATGGCCGTTCATGGACAGGCTCCTTTAGGTCCGCACCACGCGTTTGGCCAACACGATCGCGCCGATCATCGCCACCAGCAGGATCAACGAGGCAACCTCGAACGGCAGGAGGTAGGTGGTGAACAGGGCCCGGCCCACCGCTTCGGTGTTGCCGACCGCCTGGAGCACGGCGGGCGTGAACGGGCCGATCGCGGACTGGAAGGTCGAGCGGGACACGATCAGGGCCAGCTCGCTCAGGATGACCACGCCCAGCAGGACCCCCACGAGGGACTGCCGATGGTAGCGCTCCTCCCGCTTGAGGTTGAGCAGCATCACGACGAAGAGGTACAGGACCAGGATCGCCCCGGCGTAGACCAGGACCTGGACCGCCGCGATGAACTCCGCGTTCAGCAGGACGAAGAGACCCGCGACGTGGAAGAACGTGACGAGCAGCGAGATCGCGCTGTAGATCGGGTTGCGCAGCGTGACGACCAGCGTGGCCGTGCCCACGATGACCCCGCCGAAGTAGAAGAAGAGGAGCTGCGCCATCACGCGGTCTCGCGGTCTTCGGGGTACGACTTGGCCTTCACGCGCTCCACGTACCAGTCGCCCTCGATCGACCCGAGATACGCCGGTTTCTTGCCGCGGTTGGGAAAGTTGCGGTCGCCGATCGCGAGGAGTTGCTCCTTATCGAGGAACAGCGTGCGCTTGTTCTCGGACGCCCACTCGTATTCCTTGGTCATCGCCAGGGCGTCGACGGGGCACGCGTCGACGCAGAACCCGCAGAAGACGCACCGTGTGACGTCAAACGTGTAGGTCTCCGCAAAGCGGTTCAACGGCCGCCCCGGCTCCTCCGCGCTGACCACCTTGATCACGCCCGAGGGACACGCGATCTCGCAGAGCGCGCACCCGACGCACCGCTCGGTGCCGTCGTCGTACTTGAGCAGTGACATGATCCCCCGGTACCCGTCGGGCAGCCGGGGCTTGGTGTGCGGGTACTGCTGGGTCACCGCCTTTTCGAACATGTGCCGGAACGTCAGGCCGAGGCCTTTGACGATCTCGCCGAAGAACACCTTGTTCAACGCCGCAGAAAGCGACATGGGAACTCCTGTCTCAGTTCATCCAAAAATACGCGGCAACCGACGTGACCAGGATGTTGGCCAGCACCAGGGGGATCATGACCTTCCACCCGAACGTCATCAACTGGTCGTACCGCAAGCGGGGCAATGTCGCCCGGATCCAGTAGAAGAAGAACAGAAACACATAGACCTTCAACAGAAACCAGACGATGCCTGGCACAAAATCAAGGAACGGAAACGGCGCGTGCCACCCGCCCAAAAAGACGATCGCGGCGATGCACGAGACGAGGATCATGTTCGCGTACTCGGCGAGGAAGAAGAACGCGAACCGCATCCCGCTGTATTCGGTGAAGAACCCCGCCACCAGCTCGCTCTCGGCCTCGGGAAGGTCGAACGGCAGGCGGTTGGTCTCGGCCACCGCGGCAATGCCGTAGAGCGCCAGCGCCACGATCTGCGGGAAGGGCAGGGCGAACGCGTACCAATGCCAGAACCCGCCGGCCTGGGCCTGGGCGATCTTCACCAGCGACAGCGAGCCCGCCAGGAGCAGCACCCCGACCAGCGACATCCCGAGCGCGAGTTCGTAGCTGATGACCTGCGCGGCCGACCGCAACCCGCCGAGCAGCGAGTACTTGCTGTTCGACGCCCAGCCGCCGAGCAGAATCCCGTACGCGCCGACCGAGGACAGGGCAAGGAGGTAGAGGATACCGATGTTGAGATCGGTGACGAACGGCCGGAACGTCACGTCGCCGATCCAGGGGAGAGGGATCGTCAGTTGCCCGTCGCCCCACGGGATCACGGCGAAGCCGATCAGGGCGGGGATCAACGAGAGGATCGGCGCGAGGCTGAAGATGATCTTGTTCGCCCCGCTGGGGATGATGTCTTCCTTCATGAAGAGCTTCAGGCCGTCGGCGATCGGCTGCAGCAGGCCGTGGTAGCCGACCTCCATCGGCCCCATGCGATCCTGCATCCACCCTAAGACCTTCCGCTCGAAGTAGGTCAGATATGCCACGTGGAGCAAGACCGTGACCATGACCACCCCGATCGTCCCGAGAATCACCACCAATTGCGTCACCACATTCATCACGACATCTCCCGAACTCGCGACATCGGTTGGCTGACGGTTTCGATCGCGACCGACGCTTCGCGGAAGATCGGCACCTTGGTCGCGGGGTCCACGTCGATCGGCGCGAGGTCGCGCACCGCCTCCGCGTAATGCTCCGGGAACAGCACCTGGCCGGGCCGCGCCTTCGGGCTGATCCGCACCATCACCTCCGCCGAACCCTGCGCGGAGCGCAGCCGGACCGTCGCCCCGCCCGCCACGCCCAGCGCGGCCGCGTCGTCCGGGTGCACGAGCAGCGTGCCCTGGTGCGGCGCCTTCGCGAGCGCGGCGGAGCGTCCGGTCAACGCGCCGGACCGGAAGAGCGATCGGATCAGCGTCAACCGGTACGGGTGCTCGGCCGAGGCCTTTGCCGCGGGGCCGAGGGCGAACCGCCGCTCGACGTCCCGCTCAAAACCGCTCGACAGGTAGCCGGCCAGCGTCGCGGGGTCGACCGTTCCGGGGTGCACGCTGGCGCCCTTGGTGGCCAGCGCGGGCGCCACCCGCACCGCCTCGGCCAGAATCTCCCGGGGGTCGGCGTAGTCCAGCGGGTAGCCCATCGCGCGCGCGATCTCCGAGAAGATCGCGGCGTCCGTCTCGGCCTCGCCGACCGCATCCAGCGCCTGCTTGCCCTTTTGGACGCGTCCTTCGTGGTTAGTCCAACTCCCTTCCTTCTCGGCGAAGCTCGCGGCCGGGAGGCACACGTGGGCCAACTCGGCCGACGGGCCCCGGAACGCGTCCTGACACACCAGGAGCTCCAAATTGCCCAGCGCCTCGCGGACCTTCGCCGACGCGGGAAGGTCGCCCAGAGGATCCTCGCCCACCAGGTACAAGGCCTTCAGCCGCCCGGCCCGCGCCTGGTCGAGCATCTCCATGAGGGTCCAGCCCGCGCCGGAGGGGGCCTCGTCCTTCCAGGCCGCCGCGAGTCGCCGGCGGCCTGCGTCATCCGAAACCGGGATCAATCCGGGCAGGTATTCCGGCGCGACGCCCAGCTCGACGGCCCCTTGCTCGTTGGCCTCGTCGCAGAGGGGGTTCACGCCGCAGCCAGGCGTCGTCAGCTTTCCGGCGAGGATCGCGAGATCGGCGATCAGCCGGATCGTGTCGACCGCCCCGCTCGACCGCACCACGTCCCGCCCGAACAGGATCACCGCCCGCTCCGCCCCGGTATACGCGGCAGCCGCGGCCTCGATCGCCGCGCGCGAAAGTCCGGCGCGCGCCTCAAGGTCGGCCCACGCGAGACGGCCGGCCAGCGCCGACAGCCGCCGGACGTACGCCGGCGACGCGGCGGCGAGCGCCGGCTCGACGCGGCCCGACTCGACCACGGCCTTGATCAGGCCGAGGACCACGGCCCGCTCCTGCCCGGGGGCCGTGGTGAGCGCGTGCGTTGCCCGGTTGACGAGGTTGCTTACGAACGAGCCGTGGTTGGCGCCGTAGCGGCCGACCGTGACGAGCGCGGCGCCGCGGTTGCGGGCCGCGTGTTTGACGCGGTAGCCGACGATGGGGTTGGTCTCGGTCAGGTCGGCGCCGATGACCACGATCGCCTGCGCCTGGTCGATGTCCTCGTAGGATGCGGTCATCCGGCCGTGCCCGACCACGTCGCGCAGCGCCGCGATCGTGTTGTGGTGGCCGTACCGCGCCGTGCTGTCGACGTGGGGGCTGCCCATGACGAGCCGCATGAACTTCTGGAAGAGGTAGAGATCTTCGTTCGACGCGTGCGCGGAGATGATCCCGCCGATCGCGCCCCCGCCGTGCTGCGCCTTGATCGCGGCGAAGCGCTCGGCGACCAGGGCCGTCGCCTCGAACCACGACGTTTCGACGAGCGTCCGGGCTTTCCGGACGAGCGGCTTCTTCAGCCGGTCGTCCCGGTTGATCACGTCGAAGCCGAAATAGCCCTTCGCGCAGAGATCGCCCGCGTTGCGTCCGCGCCCCGCGTCGGACGTGATCCGGAGCGCGACGTTGTCGCGGCTTTCCACTTTCAGCCGGCACCCGTCGGCACAGTGCGGGCAGATCGTCTCGATCTTCTTGAGCTGCCACGGCCGGTAGTCGTACATCGCCACCCGGCTGGTGAGCGCGCCTACCGGGCAGATCTGGATGCAGCCGCCGCAGAACTCGCAGTCGAGCTCCCTGTTCACCAGCCCGCCGATCTGCAGGAGGCTGCCGCGGTCGCGCGACCCCAGCGCCCGGGAGTCGACGATCTCGTCGCAGTAGCGGACGCAGCGCAGGCACTGGACGCAGCGCGTCATTTCCTTGTCGATCAGCGGGCCG
The DNA here is from genome assembly GCA_001803875.1 of Nitrospirae bacterium RIFCSPHIGHO2_01_FULL_66_17. Taxonomy (GTDB): domain Bacteria; phylum Nitrospirota; class Nitrospiria; order 2-01-FULL-66-17; family 2-01-FULL-66-17; genus 2-01-FULL-66-17. The sequence goes on from MHEO01000085.1 coordinate 19,620, forward strand.
AAGTACTCCTTCTCGAAGAACCGCTTCGGCTCCTGAAAGCGGCTGTAGTTCGGCGTGTACGCGTGGGCCTCGTCCTGGAGGTGGCACTCCCCGCCCTTGTCGCAGATGGGGCAGTCCAGCGGGTGGTTGGCCAGGATGAACTCCAGCACCCCCGCGCGCGCCTCGGCGACCTTGGGGGAGTCCGTGTGCACCACCATCCCCTCGGCCACCGGCATGTTGCAGGAGGTTTGCAGCTTGGGCGCCTTCTCGATCTCCACCAGGCACATCCGGCAATTCGCGTCCGGCTTGAGCTTGGGGTGGTAGCAGAAGTGCGGCACGTCGACGCCGGCCTGCTTGGCGGCCTCGATCAGCAGCGTGCCCTTCTCGACGGTCACGGCCTGGCCGTTAATCGTCAGCGTGACCTTGTTGGTTGCGACCGCGGTTTGCGTCGTCATGGTCATCCCGGCAGGGGCGACGCATGCGTCGCCCCGACGTGTTCGCCCATCGGGCACTGTCTCTCCCGGATGTGCGCCTCATACTCGTGCCTAAAATGTTTCAGCGTGCTCAGGACCGGCGCGACCTCGGCGTCGCCGAACGCGCAGACGGTCTTGCCCGCGATGTTGCCGCAGAGCCGCTCCATCTGCGCCAGGTCCTCGTCGCGCCCCTCGCCGTGCTCGATCCGGTGCAGGATGTGGTGGAGCCACGAGCTGCCTTCCCGGCACGGCGTGCACTTCCCGCACGACTCGTGGTGGAAGAAGCCCATCAGGTTGTACGCCGCCCACACCATGCAGACCGTCTCGTCCATCACGGTCACGCCGCCCGACCCCAGCATCGAGCCGGCCTGCGCGATCGACTCGAAATCCAATTTGACGTCCAGGTGCTCGGGCGTGAAGAACGCGGCGGACGCGCCGCCGGGGATGATCGCCTTGATGCGGTGCCCATCGCGCACGCCCCCCGCGTGCTCATCGATCAACTCGCGCAGCGGGATCCCGAGCGGGACCTCGTAGTTGCCCGGCCGCTTGACGTGGCCGCTGACCGAGAAGATCCGCATGCCGGGGCTCTTGAGCGTGCCGATCGCCGCGTACCACTCGGGGCCCCGCGCGATGATGTGCGGGAGATTGGCCAGCGTCTCGACGTTGTTGACGACCGTGGGCTGTTGATACAGCCCGTTGATCGCGGGAAACGGCGGCTTGGCCCGGGGCAGACCGCGCTTGCCCTCGATCGATTCCAACAACGCCGTTTCCTCGCCGCAGATGTACGCGCCGGCCCCGCGGTGGACCCAGACGTCGATGTCGACCCCGCTGCCGAACACGTGCTTGCCGATGTAGCCCCTGGCCCGCGCCTCGGCGATCGCGCGCTCGAGGATCTGCGCGCCGAGCGCGAACTCTCCCCGAACATAGATGTAGGCGACCTTGGCGCCGATCGCGTACGCCGCGATCAGCGCGCCTTCGAGCATCTGATGGGGATCGCGGTCGATGAGCTGGCGGTCCTTGAACGTGCCGGGCTCGCTCTCGTCGGCGTTCACGCAGAGATACTTCGGCCGCGACGGGTCCTTGGGGATGAAGCTCCACTTGGTCCCGGTCGGGAACCCCGCGCCGCCGCGCCCGCGCAGGCCGGACTTCTTGACGATCTCGATGACCTGCTCGGGTTTGTGCTCCTTGAGGACCTTGCGGATCGCCTGGTAGCCGCCCGCGCGCTCGTACGCCGCGAGGTCGCCGGTGTAGCCCGGCGTGTCCATGTTCTTGAGCAGGATCTTTTCGTATGTCGGCATCGCGTGTCTTCTTATGCCATCTGCAGCGGGATCAAAAACGGCCCCGTCGCGAGCGACGAGCGGCCGTCCCGCTTCAGATCGTCCAGAATCCGGTCGATCGTCTCGCGGGTGAGGCGCTCGTAATAGTCATCGTTGATCTGCATCATCGGCCCGGCGCCGCACGCGGCCAGACACTCCACCGTCTTGAGCGTGAACAGCCGGTCGGGCGTCGTCTCGCCGACCGCGATGCCAAGCTTCTGCTCCAGATACTTGATCAGGCTGTCCGCCCCCACCAGCGCGCACGAGAGCGTCCGGCACACCTGGATGAGGTGCTTGCCCACCGGCTGGAGCGAGAACATCGTGTAGAACGTCGCCGTCTCGTAGACCTGGACCGGCGTCTGCTCCAGCAGGACGGCAATGTCGGCCATCGCCTCCTCGGTCACGTACCCGTGTTCCTCCTGCGCGATCCGCAGCGCCGCCAACATCGCGGAGCGCTTCTCGGGATAGCGGGGAAACAGGTCCCGGATGCGGGATTTCGAGGATTCAGAGAGCATCAGCGGTCGCACTCCCCCATCACGACGTCGTACGTCCCGAAGATCGTCACGATGTCGGCGATCAGGTAGCCCCGCGCCATGTGATCGAACGCGCCCAGGTGCACGAACGAGGGCGAGCGGATCTTCAAGCGGTAGGGGTGGTTGCCGCCGTCGCTGTTGATGTAGAATCCCAGCTCGCCCTTCGGCGCCTCGGTGGCGCAATAGATCTCGCCCTTGGGCGGCTTGATTCCCTCGCAGGCCATTTTGAAATGGTGGATCAGGCTCTCCATGTCCACCATCACCCGGTCCTTCGAAGGATAGGTGATGCCCGGCACGTCGATCGAGATCGGCCCGTCGGGGAGCTTGTCCAGGCACTGGCTGACGATGCGCGCGCTCTGCCGGATCTCCTCGACGCGGATGAAGTAGCGGTCGTAGGTGTCGCCGTTCTTGCCCAGCGGAACCTCCCACTCGACGTCGGCGTACGCGGCGTACGGCTCGGCCTTGCGGATGTCGTAGTTGACGCCCGACCCCCGCAGCGTCGGGCCGGTCAGGCTGTAGGCCACGGCGTCCTCCGCCGAGATCACCGCGACGTTCTTCGTGCGGGCGAGCCAGATCCGGTTGGTCTCGAGCAGCGTGTTGTACTCGGCGATCTTCTCGGGAAACGTCTTCAAGAACGCCCGCAGCGCCGCGATGATCTCGGGGGTGAGGTCGTTGCCCACGCCCCCGATCGTGTAGTAGCTGTAGGTCAGGCGCGCGCCGCAGAGCTTCTCGAAGAGCCCGATCAACACCTCGCGCTCGCGGAACGTGTAGAAGAAGACGGTCATCGCGCCGATGTCCAGCGCCTGCGTACCCAGCCAGAACAGGTGGCCCGAAATGCGCTGCATCTCCGCGACGATCGTGCGGATGTACTCCGCGCGGGGCGGCACCGTCACGCCCAGGAGCTTCTCCACGGCGCGCACGTAGGCGAAGTTGTTGGTCATCGCGCACACGTAGTCCAGGCGGTCGGTCAGCGTCACGATCTGCTGGTAGGTCTTGCCCTCCGCGAGCTTTTCGGTCCCGCGGTGCAGGTAGCCGAGGTGCGGCGTGGCCTTGAGGATACGCTCGCCCTCGAGATCGAGCACCACGCGCAGCACGCCGTGGGTGCTGGGGTGCTGCGGCCCCATGTTGAGCAGCAGCTCTTCCGTGCGCAGGACGGCGGCGTCGCCCTCGTTCGGGTCCGGCGCGGGGTGGATCATGCCGAACTCGTCGTGGGAGCCCTTGGCGGCCGTTGGCGGGGGCGTCTCGTTCATACGTCTAGGAGTCGATGGGCGCGATCAAGACACCGGCCCATCGGTGGTGGGAAGAAACTCGAACGTGGTCCGCCAGCCGCGTCCCTCGGTCGGATAATCCTTCCGCAGCGGAAACCCGTCGAAGTCGTCCGTCAGCATGATACGACGGAGATCGGGGTGGTTGACGAACTCGATACCCATCAGGTCGTACACTTCGCGTTCCATGAAATTCGCGCCGGCCCACAGCGGGGTGACCGAGTCGATGCGGCAATCCTCCTCGCCCACCCGCGCCTTGAGCCGCACGCGGTGGCGCCTGCCGATCGAGTAGAGGTGGTAGTTGACCTCGAACCGCTCCTCGGCGTCGGGGAAATCGACCGAGCTGACGTCGCTCAGAAAATCGAAGGACCACTCCGGATCGTCGCGCAGGGCGCGGCACACCTCGGCGAGGCGCGCCTTGGCGACGGTGATCGTCAGCTCGCCGAAAGCGTTCTTCACGCCCGTCACCGCGTCAGGACAGCGCGCCTGGAGGAACGACTCGATGGGATGCACGCGCTACGCTTTCACGAGGACCTTGCGCTGCATGATCTTCTCCTGCAGCTTCAGAATCCCGTCGAAGAGCGCCTCGGGCCGCGGGGGGCACCCCGGGACGTAGATGTCGACCGGCACGATCTGATCGACGCCCTGCACCACCGAGTAGCTGTTGTAAATGTTGCCGGACGTCGCGCAGGACCCCATCGAAATGACGTACCGGGGTTCAGGCATCTGATCGTAGATCCGGCGGATGATCGGCGCCATCTTCCGGCAGACCGTCCCCGCCACGATCATCAGATCGGACTGCCGCGGCGAGGCGCGGAACACGCCCGCCCCGTATCGGTCGATGTCGTACCGCGACGACACCGAGGTGATCATCTCGATCGCGCAGCACGCGAGGCCGAAGGTCATCGGCCACAGCGCGGACTTGCGCGCCCAGTTGATGACCTGGTCGACCTTCGTCGTGATCAGCGTCGGCTCAAAGCTTCCGGCCATCACTCCCATTCCAACGCTCCCTTCTTCCAGGCGTACACGTACCCGACGAGGAGAATGGCGATGAACAGCACCATCTCGACCAGCGCGTACAGGCCGATGGAATGAAACACCACCGCCCACGGATACAGGAACACGGCTTCGATGTCGAAGATGACGAACAGCATGGTGATCACGTAATACCGCATCGGAAAGGGAATCCGCGCGTCGGAGAACGGCTGGACGCCGCTCTCGTAGGGCAGCAGCTTGTCGCGGTAGGGATGGCTCGGCCGCAGGAGCGACCCGATGAGGAGCTGCCCGAGCCCGAACGCCGCCGCGATGACGGAGAAGATCAGGATGGGAAGATACTGCTCTGGGACGTACGCTCCGGGCACGTGTCGCGCTCCACAGAGAGACGGAGATCCGAACCGCCGCGTCCGCCTCGGCGGCGCCGCGCGGAACAGGGGGCACATCTTAATGGAGACGCGTTTTCCTTGTCAAGCGCCTGTCGCGGCGGGGTATCGCGACGGCCCGGGGACGCCTCCGGCGGCGCTCAGGCCGAACCGCGCGTGCCGGCGAGCGGTCCGGGCCACGCCGCGCCGCAGCACTTCTTGAACTTCTTCCCGCTGCCGCATGGACACGGCTCGTTGCGGCCGACCTTGGGGCGTTCCACCGGATCGAGATCCGGGGCGCCCGATTCGAGAAGCGCCTGGTAGATGGCCCGTCCCATGTGGGCGTACCCGAGCATCGCGTCGGGAAAGACCCGCACGACCGTTTCGGCGAGACGCTCCAGACTCGTGGCGCCCTTGGCTTCGGCGACGAACGTGTCGGCGAGCGCGGGGGTGGCAAAAAAGCTGAGGGCCATCAGGATCGCGCCCAACTCCTGGTCGAGCTCGGCGGGCAGGTGCTCGTTCCATGTCTCTTCGAGATACCCGAAGCCCGCCGCGAACCCGCGCGCCCACTGGCTGAGCGGCGCGTCGGCGTCGAGGTTGTCCAGCGGCTTCGATCGGATCTCGCACCCCGGCGGCAGGGCCGCGCTCCCCTCCACCCCTTGCCGGTTGCACTCGTTGTAGAGGGCCATCATGGCCGCAAGGACGTCCTGCGCTTCGTCCATCGTCTCGTAATCGGGCTCCTGATCGTCAAAGACGAGCGGCAGCCACTCCGACGGCCTCACCAACTCCGGCGCGCACGCAACCGCAAACACGAACCCGGCGAACTGCGGGTAGGTCATCGTGCCCTCGGGGCGCTCGGGCGCGGCGAGAAAGCGGCTCAAGAGCGTCGCATGGGCCTTCGTGAATTCGGGAACCGCGTT